>DJMM01000082.1 GCA_002435365.1 Ignavibacteriales bacterium UBA6490 | reverse complement strand
AAAAAAATTACGGTGTCGTCAAGAGAATCTGCCCGAAAAATTTACCAGGCATAACCGATATCAAATCTTAACAATGGGGCTTTCCCATCAAAGTCTTCAAAATCACCGCTTTTAGATGATGAAAAGTAGTAGTCGATACCTATACCAAGTCCAATTGCAAACTGTTCGCCTGGGAACCATTGCCAGCCTACCAAAGCACCCACCGAGCTAACCGAGCCTGAGTGATTGCCGTCCTCATCGGATAGATGGTTATAGGATACATTCGGAGCAATATAAAATCCTCTCATGTTTTTCCCGGTCGGATAAAACCTGATTTCTGCGTTTAACCCAAACCCGGATACGCCTTCCGGTGTCGGGGATTGTACACCGGCGCCTATAACCGTGCCTTCATCTACCTTATAAAAATAGGAGATGTTATAAAATAGAAGGAACTTAAGCGGATTGATAATTAACATATTGTTGCGTGGGGTGATGTCTTCACTTTTAGAAATGATCACCGATTGTGTATATATGGTATCCCCGGTCTCCGGGTCAATAGTCCATTTTTTTTCGTCGGTTTTTTCCTGGCTGAATCCTACGCTGAGAGCACCAATGATAATTACCATAGCTAATGATAAAATCTTCATTGTAATAACTCCATTGAAATATTTGATGATATAATTTACGAAGGAATAATGACAATTTTAATGCCGTTATTCGAAGAGATTATGAACGGTCAGTTTTAAGGATAGACCTTCCCTGCTCTCATAATTATGAACCTACCGGTAAATGAAGTTTATTAATATATACAGCATGTGGAGTGTTTTGTGAACATTTATACCTGCTCTCAAAACAGACCTGTAAATATTTTTATCCGGAATAACCGCCTGTCACAAGTTCATATTATTTTATTTATGATATTATTATATAGATGATGTTAATCGATTCTTTAAACCCGGAGCCCGACCGATGGCAGAACTTTTATTGGAGACATTTAAAAATCAGCTTCTTGACCGCAAATCGAAGCTTGAAAGGACAGTTTCTTTCTTTGAAAACCCCGACACTCTTTACGACCTTCTGAAACAGGTTGATAAAGCGCTTGAAAGAATCGATGCCGGTGTTTACGGAATATGTGAAGTCTGCAACGACACAATAGAGCCGGAAAGACTGCTGGCTGATCCGCTGATTACTGTATGCCTCGATCATTTAAGCAAGGCCCAACAGCGCGCGCTTGAAGCCGACCTGGAAGATGCCGGAAAGATACAAAGAGCACTGCTGCCGAAGAACAGTCTTGAGCTTGGAAACTGGGGATTTACTTACCACTATTCTCCTGCCGGCATTGTGAGCGGTGATTTTTGCGATGTTATTCCAACCCCGAAAGGATCAGTGATATTTGTAGTTGGCGATGTTTCGGGAAAAGGAATTTCTGCGTCATTAATGATGTCCCGCCTGCACGCACTTCTTCACAGCCTGATAAGCTTCAACCTGCCGATCAATGAAATTTTAAAGAAGGCAAACCGGTTGTTTTGTGAAAGCACTATTTCAGCAAATTATGCAACTATGATTATTGGCGAAGCCCGGGAAGACGGCAGCCTGGATCTTTCGATCGCCGGTCATAATCCCCCCTTCATTATTACAAAAGGAAACGTATTTTCGGTTAAAGCCACCGGTTTTCCCGTCGGCTTGTTCAGTGACAGTGTTTACGAGGTTGAAAAATTTCATTTAGACAAAAACGACTCAATACTACTGTATACGGACGGTTTTACTGAAGCATCCGTAAACGGAAACGAGTATGGTATGAGAAGACTGCAGGAACAACTGCCGCAGCTGCAAAATGAATTCAGTGCACAGAAAATGCTGGAGACCTTGTTAAAAGAACATACAGCTTTCCTGGGAAATCAGCTTCCCGGTGATGATGTTACCCTGGCGGTTCTTAAACGTATCTGAAATTTTTCTGCCGCTCAGCATTTAAATATTTCTTTACCCGCGTTATCCGAATTATCACAGGTAAGTTTCTGATTTACCTGACGAACTTAATTCAACCCTTACCTGACCTGATTTTATTCCCAACCTTGTCTCATTTTAATAAGGTTTAAATCGAATCAGAATCGGATCAGACCCGGGTTAGAATCAGATCAGGTGCCAAATTGAATCAATATGAGAAATCCATTTCTCTTCCTGAACAATTTCCGTTCGTCAAATAAATATTTACGGAATTACATACTTCTTTTAGATACGGTATATGCTTGCATTTAAAGCAAAAAACTTTTATCTATAAAACGGATTATTGACCCTGATACTAATAACAGTAATAAGAAATAATCCCGGTAGTACTCTGTTTTCTTTAAAATAAATTTAGAGAAGGAGGAGCTATGGAAGGCAAAAGTCCGACATTTGCAGTAATCGGAGCAGGTCATGGCGGATTAGCCATGGCGGGCCATCTGGCACTGATGGGTTTTAAGGTAAATCTTTTCAACCGGAGCAAAGACAGATTATGGGGAGTTTTATCGACAGGCGGTATAAGAATTGAAAGTGATTTTGGCCTGGAAGGTTTTGGAAAAGTAAACCTCGCAACAACAGATATTAAAGAAGCTATCGGGGACGTTGATATTATAATGGTTGTAGTTCCGGCCACTGCTCACCGGGATATTGCAGAAATGACAGCCCCGCATCTTAAAAATTCACAGCTTGTAATTCTTAACCCGGGAAGGTCATTCGGTGCGCTTGAGTTCCGGCAGATCCTTTCTGTCAAAGGGGTTAAACCTGATGTAATTATTGCAGAAGCACAGACTTTTATTTATGCTTCACGCGCTGTTGGCCCGGGACATGCTAAAATATTCAGAATTAAAAATTCAATTCCTGTTGCTTCAGTACGGGCACATCTTATTCCTGAGGTTCTTAAAAAAATAAGAATTGCATATCCTCAGTTTGTTGCAGGAGACAATATTTTCAAAACAAGTTTCGACAATATTGGTGCTGTTTTTCATCCCACTTTATGTGTTCTTAACGCCGGATGGATCGAGGATGATTCCGAATTCCAGTTTTATATTCAGGGTGCTACAAGGTCAGTGTGCAATGTTCTGGAAAAAATTGATCAGGAACGGGTAAAAGTTGCCGAGGCACTCGGAATAAGAGCATTAACAGCGCGCGAATGGTTGTACCTTGCATACAGTGCATCCGGAAATGATCTGTTTCATGCAATGCAGTCGAACCATGGTTACAGGGGAATAAAAGCACCGGTTCAGCTTAATATGCGTTACATAACCGAGGACATTCCCACAAGCCTGGTCCCGATGTCATCTGTAGGCAGCAAATTCGGTGTTGAAACACCCACCATCAATACGATTATTCATCTGGCAATGCTCCTGACCGGAACAGATTACTGGAAAACCGGAAGAACCACTACAACATTGAATATAGATGATTTATCGCTGAAGGAATTACGTCTGCTTGCAATAGGAGAAAGCGTGACATAGTACGGATGGTGATGATGAGGAAAAGGAAACTAATACTGGGCTGCGCGCTGATGAACTGCGTGCACATTGCCGGATTAAATCACTTTCTGAAACTTGCAGAGGGGGAAGGTTTTGAAACAATTTCACTCGGTCCTGCCGTTCCTGTGGAGAGACTGCTCAGGGAAATAAAAAAACATAAGCCAGATATTGCCGCACTAAGCTACCGGTTAACTCCAGAAGTAGCTAAAAAAATATTTTCCGATCTGAAGAATATAATCAGCAAGAAGCATTTTGACAGCACCAAATTTATTCTGGGATGCACACCGGCAGTTGCAAAAGCCGCGCGCGGCGAAAAAATATTTGCCCGCATCTTTGACGGCACCGAATCGCTTGAAGAGATCAAAGCATTTTTACGGAATCAAAGTGTAGATTCTTCCAAAGAAGTTTATCCCCAAACGCTGGTTGAAAGAATCAGGAAAAAATACCCTTACCCGGTAATCAGGCATCACTTCGGAAGGCCCGCATTAAACGAAACTATAAAGGGGGTCAGGAAAATATCGAAAGCCGGTGTGCTGGATGTTATTTCCCTCGGTACCGATCAGAATGCGCAGGAATTTTTCTTTAATCCGGAATTAATGAAAAAGTATCTTGACGGTGCAGGCGGCGTACCGGTAAGAAAAAGGGAGGACCTGGCAGCGATTTACAAAGCATCACGCTGCGGTAATTTTCCATTAATGCGGTGCTACAGCGGCACAAACAATTTAATTCAATGGGCAGAAATGAGTCTGGAAACAATTCATAATGCCTGGGCTGCAATTCCGCTTACCTGGTACAGTGTTATGGACGGAAGATCAAAGCGGTCATTAAAAGATGCAATTACAGAAAATCAGGCCGCTATGCGCTGGTATGCCGCACATAATATTCCGGTCGAAGTAAATGAATCGCATCAATGGAGCCTGAGAGATGCGCACGACTCCCTTGCTGTTGCAGCCGCATACCTGGCGGCATACAATGCCAAAAAGATGAATGTTAAAAAGTATATTTCGCAGTATATGTTCAACACTCCCCCCGGAACATCTCCTGAAATGGATATTGCAAAAATGCAGGCGAAAAATATTTTAATCGGGGAACTGTCGGATGAAAATTTCGAGGTGTTCAGGGAAGTGCGGGCCGGAATTGCCCACTTTTCCGCCGATCCGCTGATCGCAAAAGGTCAGCTTGCGGCATCTGCAATAACAAGCCTGTTCCTCAAACCGCATATACTTCATGTTGTAGCATACTGCGAAGGCAATCATGCGGTATATCCCGATGAGCTTATAGAAAGCTGCAAGATAGTTCATGGTGTAATTCAAAATTCGCTAAACGGCCTGCCGGATATTTCAGATGATAAGAAGATCAGGGAACGGCGGGACTATTTAATGAAGGAGGCAAAATACATTCTGACCGCAATAAAGAATTCGGGACGCCGGTACAGCGATGACCCCCTCAGTGATCCAGGAGTAATTGCCCGGGCAATAAAAAAAGGGATACTGGATACTCCGCATTTTGAAGGCAATCCTTTTTTGTACGGAAAAATTAAAACCAATTTAAGCAGCGGGGGATGGAATGCCGTTAACACCAGAAACGGCGAAATAATAAGAGAACGGGAAAGATTAAAAAAATATTTAAAGATATAAGGAAAAAATGGCTGGCATTGCAGGAATAACTAAACCCGGCAAAACAGAGTTTGTAAAAGATCTTTTATCCGGAATCTCCCACCGCGGCAAAGGGGGTATGGTTATATTCTCAACGCAGAATTCAACAATGGGAGCAGTGTATTCAGAACAGGAGTCGGTAACCGCGGACAGGTTCGGGAAGGAAAAATTTGTATCAGACTCACGCCGGGATATTCACTTTGCGGCAGCGCGTGAAACCGGCGGGGCAGTTGAACTATCAAGAGACCCGTTAGGGGCTGTTCCGTTATACTACGGATTTACAGAGGGTAAGACCCTCTGTTTTGCTTCGGAAATAAAATCGCTTGTCAAAAAGGTAAATACAATATACGAACTGACACCGGGTTCGATATTTTATAAAAACAATTCTGTTACCGTTAAGAACATTGAATTACCTGATAAATTTATAGATCCCGATCCTGCAGCTGTTGCATTAAAGGTCCGTAATCTTATTGAGACCGCGGTAAAAAAAAGGATAGACGATGATGAATTCGGGAGCTGGCTTTCCGGCGGATTGGATTCCAGCATCATTGCCGCAGCAGCAATTAAACATTTATCCCGGCTTTACACATTCGCAGCAGGTTTAAAAGACTCCCCCGACATTAAATATGCAAGGGTGATGGCCGGTCACCTGAAGTCAAAACACAGTGAAGTTATTGTTGACCTGAACGATTTAATCAAAGCATTGCCGGACGTTATTTATCACCTGGAGTCCTTTGATCCTCTTCTGGTTCGGTCATCAATTACAAATTATTTAGTTACCAGGAGGGCTGCTGATTATGTTTACCAGGTTTTTTCGGGTGAAGGCGGCGATGAATTGTATGCGGGATATCATTACTTAAAGAACCTCCCGCGTCCGGATCTTCCGGCAGAATTAATTAAAATAACAAATGCACTTCACAACACCGCGCTGCAGAGAGTTGACAGATCATCATCGGCATTCGGTGTAATTGCACATGTACCGTTCCTGGATCCCGATGTAGTTGATTACACTATAAGGATCCCTCCTGAGCTGAAGATAAAAGACGGCACCGAGAAATGGATTCTCAGAAAAGCATTTAAAAAATATCTGCCCGCGGAAATATTTAACCGGAGTAAATCCAAATTCTGGGAGGGCGCGGGTGTACAGAATTTACTGGCTGACTATGCCGATAAAAAAATTCCGGATTCGGAGTACAGCAGAATGAATAAACCTGCAAGCGGGATAGTGCTGAGGTCGAAAGAGGAATATTTATATTACAGAATTTTTGAAGAGCACTTTGGCAGCATTGCCGATCTGTCGTTCCTCGGTTTCAGCAATCTGCAGGCAGCCTGAATTGATTTTAAGTTATGAAAACCGGGCATAAAAAATCCCGCCTTTAGAAAAGCGGGATTTTTTTAAAATCTTTTTAAATGATACTATTTCTTTTCGGGGGTTTCGTGCTTGATTTTTTTCCACAATTCAGCGAAGTCAGCTTTCTTGAAAGTAGGACTTTTATCATTGTGGCAGGTTACGCATAATTCTTCAACTTTTTCATAGACTTTCAGACCATTTTTAACAGCCAGTTTTTCATCCTTCATAATCTTCATGTCCTTATAAGCTGATCCTGCGCCATGACAGGTTTCGCACTGAACACCATCTTCAACTTTAAATTTCTTGCCTAACAATTTTGCATCAACGTTATATCCGCTGGCGTGGCATACCAAACATTCTGCAGTTTCGACAGCAGCTGTTTTGAAGCCTTTTTCCTTGGCAATTTTATCTGCTTCCGCGGTTTTTAAAGTCGCATATGCTTTTGCATGGGCACTTTTCTGCCAAATGGAAAGCTGCTGACCCTGCTTCTCGCTTTTGTGGCACATACCGCAGGTTTCTGCACCAACAAATGAATTTTCACTTTGAGCAAAGATCAACGATGCAGGGACCATCAAAAATACGATAATATAATATTTAATTAATTTCATAAATTACTCCAGAATAAATGAATAATACATTAATAATATAATATTTTTTTAGAAATACCAGAAGGTATAAATAATTAAATATTATGATTTTTTAACAAAAAACAGACCCGCAGCAAGCTTAAGCTGTTAAATATTCTGCTGGTCATAGAACAGACTGATATTGCTGATCCCTTCAATTTCTCTAAGCCTGCTGACAAGCTGATTTGAACTGCGGTGTTTTTTTAATCTTACATAATAGGAATACTCAACCGGACGCCCTTTATCGAAGGTCCGCAGGCTAACCGGCTCAAATCTTCTGCAGAATTCCGACAGTGTAACGGAAATTAGATCGTTCCAGGTACTGTTTTCAGCAAGAAATGAAAACTGGAGAATATATTCCCTGCTCTGGGTAAGTCTGCTCATCCTTCCGGAAAAAAGAATGAGAATTGAACCGATCATAATTGTACCAACGATGGCAAGTTTATGGTACCCTACTCCTCCGGCCATCCCGATCGCCAGGGCCAGAAATATGTAAACGATGTCTACTGTATCTTTAATAGCCGTCCTGAACCTGATAATCGACAATGCACCCACAAGACCAAATGCCCTGGCCAGATTATTCCCGATTACCATAATTACAATAGCGGTAATCGCCGAAAGAAAAATAATGGAATTAACAAAGCTTACCGAATAGCCGGGACCTTTATAGGTGTATTTGTAAATGAGCGATATTATAAAACTGCAGATCAGACTAACCGAAACATTAACAAATATTTCAGATACGGTAGGCGAGAACACATTTATTGCCTGAAGATTTTCAATCACTTAAATATCCTTTTCAAGAAGGTTTAATAAAATTTCTGTTATTCAGCACGTCGATCCCGATTACATATTTTGAAACGGCCTGCCTGACCACATTATATTTCTTAAGCACCATGGGAAGCCATGCCGGAATTATCCTGTTAAACTTAATTTCAAGAATAAAATAGCTGCTGATACAGGACGGCATTTCAGTTTCATTATACAAATCCATATATGAACTTACTTTTCCTGCCCGCAGGTTTTTATCGAATGTGATCCTCAGTCCTGATCCGCTCCTGCATTCGAAAGCTTCTCTTTCATAAACAATATTTACTTTGGGCTCCAGCCGGTAGAGATAATAATAATACAAAAACTTACCCGAGCCTGCAGAAAGCTGATCGGAATTTCTGTTCGAACCGGCTGACCCGTTATTACCGAAAAACTCCTCCAGGCAGTTTATTGGCATGGGTGAGCGTTCTTTTGAGATATAATCAACATCCTTGCTTTTTATTTCCAGGAAAATCATCTGATTATGTCCGGTCTTATCGTATCCCCTTATTCTGTATTTGCTCCTCTTTTTCACGCCGTCAATTTTCTGGTGATAGGTAAGCAGACTTTGAGTATCGAAATAGATACTTCTTACGCTGTATTCTTTCTGCGGCATCAGGGCGCTGAACTTGTCATAATCAAGAAAATTCAGTACATCCTTTCTTAAATCGCTGATGCGGTTTTCGGGTATAAGGTATTTATATTCCAGCCGGTGCATTTAATTAATAAGCTTTATCAGGTAATCGAATATTGAACGGTCCCCCACAAGCACAGAATTAGAGGCAACCATCCCCGGCAGGAATTTCATTCCGGCATTATCCATCAGGAATGATACCAGGACAACCTGCCGGTTTTCAATAATTTTAACTTCGGGACTTACAGAGATAAGATCGCAATTGTAAATTTCCCCGGTGCCGTTGAATTCAACCTTTACGGTATCTCCGGGGTGCAGCTCCTTAACATCCTCAAGCTTAACAGGGATATGCAAAACCACCTGAGAGTAATCAATAACATTAATTAATGTATCGGGAGAAAAAGAGGCTGCAATTTCTCCGTCCAGCGGAGAGATAACTACCAGCTGGGATTCTCTCCCCCTGAGGAATTTCAGTCTGTCTCTCAATAGTTTAACCTGGCTTTCAAGGAAAACAATGTCTTCCGGTTTAACGCCGGTCCTCAGATTTTCAAGCTGTGCTTCATAAATATCTTTTTCGATAAGCATCAGATCATGGCTCCATTTTTTCAGATCGTATTCTTCCTGCGACATAAATCCTTTTTCAAAAAGCTGCTTTGCACGATCATATAAAACCTTCTGCTCGTTTATCTGCTCGGTTATATATTTAAGACGTATTTCGGATTCTTTAATGAGGGCCTCCTTCTGGGCGCTGCTCTGCGATCTTAAATTTGCAAATGCAACCGCAAGTTCACCTTCCACTGTAATGATCCGGTCAAGAACATCGCTCGACTGGAGGACCACAACAGTATCCCCTTTTTTAATTTCCTTTTTCCCCTCCAGGAACCTGTTAAAATCTGCAGATACAAATTCTCCTCTTTCAAACTGGGATATCTGATACCCGGTTGTGTATCCTTTTACAAAGTTAATAACGCTGGAAACAATCTGACCCCCATCGCCGCGCGTCAGCAGCCACCTCTCCCTTGGAAAAACTTCTGAATATGTATTTATGTAATATGGAACCTGAACATTGAAACCGGCAATCAGCAAAACTGCCAAAAGCAGGAGTGCTGCAGCAAGATACTTTGCTGACTTTGTATATTTACTGTTCATCATCGGGGTTAATGATCTGATTAATAAGTTTATTTTATCGCTGCAAGTTAACTATTTTATTAAGGAGAAAGGATATTTATTTAAAGAATTTTATGCTGTCTGTCAGGTTTCTGGAGAGTAATTCTCTGATCAACAAACATTAAGCTGTATCAATATAAACATAGCTGATATGTTAATCCAGCAAAGAATGTATAAAGCAATGTAAATATCAGAGAATATGTATGCTATTAGCAGTTTAGTGGAAGTAATTTTACCCTGAGCGCCGGCTTTGGGATTCCGGCGCCACAGTGCAATTCTGCATCACCATATCTCATTTATATCAGAAAAAACGATGCTTATTCAAAATTCAAATAAATCTGCCTGCATATACTATATAGATGAAAAGTAGTAATCTTATCGATACTTTTTATAAATTTGCTTTATGGATACTGCAGAAATAATACGCAAAAAGCGGGATGGTCATTCCCTTAATAAAGAAGAGATTCATTACCTGATATCCGGATATACAAATGGTATTATTCCGGATTATCAGTTCTCCGCATTTCTGATGGCTGTTTTCTTAAAAGGAATGAATGAAGAGGAAACCGGGCTTTTAACGAAAGAAATGCTCTTCAGCGGAAAAGTGATTGATCTTTCATCTGTAAAAGGAACCAAGGTTGATAAGCATTCCACCGGCGGGGTAGGAGATAAAACATCACTTATACTTGCTCCCATATGTGCCGCTGCGGGAATTTACGTGCCGATGATTTCCGGAAGGGGATTGGGACATTCAGGAGGTACACTTGATAAACTCGAATCAATTCCGGGATTCAGAACAGATCTGAACCTGAAAGAATATAAAAGAATATTAAGCCGCTGCGGTGCGGTATTAATAGGACAAACCAGGGAAATAGCACCGGCAGACAAACTTATTTATTCACTCAGGGATGTGACCTCCACGGTTGAATCAATTCCATTAATTACCGGCAGCATAATGAGCAAAAAACTGGCTGAGGGAATAGATGGTCTCGTTCTGGATGTGAAAACAGGCAGCGGTGCGTTTATGAGCAATTACGATGACGCTGTCAGCCTTGCTAAATCGCTGATTAAAACCGCAAAATTATTCGACAAAAAAGTAATTGCTTTTATTACAGATATGAATCAGCCGCTGGGCAATTATATAGGCAACTGGTTTGAAGTGGTGGAGTCACTGAAAGTGCTGAAAGGTGAAAGTAAGGGAAACCTTTACACCCTTTCTTTAACATTGGCGGGAGCAATGCTTAAGCTCGGCAATAAAGCACGTTCTCTTGAGGATGGATATAAAACAGCAGAAAAAATGATCGGGAGCGGGAAAGCATACGATAAATTTCTTGAAATTATTAAATTACAGAAGGGTGATACTGATCTTGTAATTGAACCCGAAAAATACCCTGCGGCATCTTATAAAACGAAAATTTATGCGCCGGATGAGGGTTATCTGAATAAAATAAACACTTATGAAATCGGTATGGCTGCTGTTGAACTTGGTGCAGGCAGAAAAACCAAAGAGGATAAAATTGACATGAATACAGGAATAATTTTTTATCCTTCTCTTGGCGACAGGATCAGTAAAAATCAGGTTTTGGCAGAAATATATACGAACAAAAAAAGCGCTCTGGGTATTGCAGGAGATAAAATAAGACGTGCGGTGATGATCTCCGGAAGAAGAGGAAAGCAACCGGAATTAATTAAAACAATATTACACTAGGAGGAATATATGGCAACAAATAAGCAAATAATAGACAACCTTATCAAGAGCTACTGGATGGAAGTTGAAACAGTACTCAACTATATCTCAAACTCAATAAACCTTGACGGAGTAAGAGCCGAAGAAATAAAAAAATCACTTGCGCTGGATGTAACCGAGGAGCTTAATCATGCACAAATGATTGCCAAAAGAGTTAAGGAAATCGGGGGTATTATTCCCGGATCCAAAGATTTTAAAGCAGAGCAGACATTTCTTCAGCCGCTGAAAGATACTACAAATGTTCAGGCAGTGATCGAGGGAGTGATTAAAGCCGAAAACGGTGCTATAGATCAGTATAAAAAAATTATTAAACTGTGTGAAGGAGAAGATTACGTAACACAGGATATGTGCATTACGCTTCTGGGAATGGAGGAAAGCCATCGAAGAGAATTTGTCGGATTTCTGAAAGAATACAAGAAATAAAAATCCGCAATAATCCCGGATTTACCTATCAACTGCTGCAATACAGGATGTCGTATAAGTCTTTCCGGTATTGCAGCAGACTTATTAAATAACAATAATTTATACTAATATTCCCTCAAAAACATTTTTTAGCCCGGAATGCGCCTTTTTTTCTGCTGATTGCACTCATTTAAGACACTCGTTTTTTTTATATTTATTTTTTAAGATTAAATCATTTAAGATGAGGTAACTCAAATGTTATTTATAGTAGCACTACTTGCGGCAGTTGCAGCTCTATTTGTTTTTTTCAATGCACGAAAAAGATACAATAAGTCCGAATCTTCGTTTGCGCTGATCGGGTTTTTTGTAGCAGTTGTGATTCTGCTGATGCAGTTCTTTACAATGATCCCGGCAGGACATGTCGGTGTTGTCGATTTTTTCGGAAATGTTAGTGATCAGACACTCTATCCCGGAATAAATTTTGTAAATCCAATGGCAAATGTTGTAAAGTTTGATGCAAGAACTCAGGAAATAAAGGAAACAATGAATGTTCCTTCAAGGGAAGGACTGAGCGTGGAACTTGAGATAAGTCTTCTATTCAGCCTGAGTTTTGAAAATGCAAACAGAATTTATAAGAGCGTGGGCGAGAATTATGTAGAAAAAATCCTCCTCCCCCAGTTCAGATCTGTGGTCCGGGGCGTAACTGCCAGTTATGAGGCCAGGGCATTGTACACTGCCCAGCGTGAAGAACTTGCCAGAAAAATCGAATCTGAACTATCGCGGCTTGTAAAACCACGCGGTATAACTCTTGAGGCAGCACCTTTGCGCCAGATAATACTTCCTGCCGGTTTAACTGCGTCAATTGAAGAAAAATTAAAAGCCGAACAGGAAAGTCAGCGTATGCAGTTTGTTCTTGAAAGAGAACGCCAGGAAGCTGAAAGAAAAAGAATTGAAGCTAAAGGAATTGCAGATTTTCAGGATATAGTTTCTAAAGGTATTAGTGACCAGCTTCTCCGCTGGAAAGGAATTGAAGCAACAGAAAAACTTTCTAATTCACCTAATTCAAAGATAGTTGTTATCGGTTCCGGAAAAGACGGACTTCCGCTGATACTTGGCGGGAATTAAATTTTTTATAGGTTTTTATAACTATTAAATATAATTTTCGTTCGCAATAATATTTTAATTACCCCGGGAAATTAATGAAAGACAATAATTTAAATTTTGACTCTAAATGCGTCCATTCAGGTATCGATGAATATGAATTCGGATCGGTGATCCCTCCAATTTACCAGACCTCAACATTTAAATTTCAATCCGCCCAGCAGGGAGCATCCTTATTCGCGGGCGAGGAAAAAGGCTATATTTATACAAGAATGCTCAATCCAACGGTTGAAGCACTTGAAAATTGCATAGCTGAACTTGAGGGAGGCTATAAGGGCCTCGGCTGTGGTAGCGGTATGGCTGCAATCCACACTACCATAGCGAGCATTGTTTCCGCCGGTGATCATGTGGTGTGCTCAAATTATGTATACGGACCTACAACAACTCTGATGAAATCCATATTCGGGAAGTTTGGTGTACAGGCTGATTTTGTGGATACGTCAGACATAAATATTGTAAGAGCCTCTATCCGCCCCGATACAAAGCTTGTATATCTTGAAACTCCCGGTAATCCAACATTGGTGTTATCCGATATATCCGAAATTTCAAAAATTGCACACCAGCATAACTGTTTGGTTGTGGTCGATAATACTTTTATGAGTCCTGCCCTGCAGCAGCCCCTGCTGATGGGGGCTGACGTCGTTCTTCACAGCCTTACAAAATTTCTTAACGGACATGCGGATGTTGTTGGCGGTATAATTGTGGTGAAGGATGAAACAGCATATACTGCTTTCAGAAAAACATTAAATCAGCTAGGAGGAGTTATAGACCCGTTTAATTCTTTCCTGGTACACCGGGGAATTAAAACACTGGCGCTTCGTATGGAACGTCACTGCCAAAGTGCGCAGATTATTGCCGAATACCTTGAAAATCATTCCATGGTGGAAAAGGTTTACTTCCCCGGATTAAAAAGCAATCCCCAATACCAGCTTGGATTAAAGCAGCATAAGGGCCCCGGAGGTATGATAGCGTTTGAACTGAAAGGCGGACTGGAATCGGGTAGAGTTATGATGAACTCCGTAAAATTATGCCAGCTGGCTGTCAGTCTTGGCGGTGTTGAATCCCTTATTCAGCATCCGGCAAGCATGACACATTATTCGATGGGAAAAGAAGCCCGTTTGGCCGGGGGTATAACCGACGGACTGGTGAGATTATCTGTGGGAATCGAAAATGTAAATGATATTATTTCGGATCTTGAAACAGCCTTTAAAGCTGTAAAAGAAAACCGTACAAAAGAAAAAGAGTTTTCTGTGTAACAATTATCGGTATAAATATATGGAACAATCTAAACGGCTCGTTTCGCTCGATGTATTCAGGGGAATAACTATTGCAGGAATGATACTTGTGAATAATCCCGGTGACTGGGGTAATATTTATCCCGCGCTGGGACACGCAAAATGGCATGGAGTAACGCCAACCGATCTCATCTTTCCCTTCTTTCTTTTTATTGTAGGCGTTGCCATTACTCTTTCATTTGCTAAAAGAAAAGCAAGGGGAGACAGTGATGCAAAATTAATTGTCCAGGTTATCAGGAGAAGTGCCATCATTTTTCTTCTTGGTCTGGTTCTTCAGGGATTCCCCTATTATGATCTGTCAATAATCAGAATTCCGGGGGTGCTGCAGAGAATTGCAATTGTCTATTTCTTCTCTTCTATTATTTACCTGAAATTTAATATTAAATGGGTAAGCATCTTTGCCTTCGCATTCATCATATTATACTGGATACTGATGACCTTTGTACCGGTACCGGGGGTTGGTTACGCCAACTATGAACCCGCAACTAATCTCGGTGCCTGGCTGGATCGTTTGATTTATACACCTGCCCACCTCTGGAGAGCAGTAAAAACATGGGATCCTGAAGGTCTGCTTAGTACAATCCCGGCAATATCATCAGGACTTTTCGGGGTAATGACAGGATACTGGCTGTCGACTAAAAAAGAACCTGCAGAGAAAATGGTATGGATGTTTGTTATGGCAAACATAGCCTTGGTCCTTGGAATAATCTGGGATATGTGGTTCCCCATTAACAAAAGCATCTGGACAAGCTCTTACGTCCTTTATACCACCGGAATGGCACTGCATTTTCTTGCTATGTGCTACTGGCTGATTGACGTAAAAGGATATACATGGTGGACAAAACCATTCGTGGTTTATGGTATGAATGCAATTGCGGTTTTCTTCCTGTCAGGATTACTTGCGAGAATAATGTCATTGATAAAAATAACAATGGCTGACGGCACACAGATTGATTCCAAAACTTATCTGTATCAAACGTTGTTTGTACCAATGTTCTCGCCCATTAATTCGTCATTGGCATGGGCACTTTTTTATGTATTATTCTGGCTGGGTTTGATGTGGATACTGTATGCTAAAAAAATATTTATTAAAGTTTAAGATTACAGTTTTTTTGTCGTTTTTTCATTTGTAAAAATCAAATATTCAACTATTTTTGCAGAAATTAATTTCACTGGCTTGGTAAAGCACAGAAAAACGTAATAACCTATCAGGAGAAAGTATGAAAAAGTTCTTTTCAGTTCTTATCATTTTCGTTCTATTTGGATCCTTAGCATTTGCTCAGGGATATAAAAAAGGTGTAAATAATCTGAACGCCGGTATTGGCTTTGGTTTAGCCGGTGTATACGGAGATACTGATTTTCCTCCTATTTCAGTTGGTTTTCAGTATGGATTTCATGAAAAATTTTCAATTGGTGGTATAGTCGGTTACAGCCAGTCATCATATTCATGGGGCGGTTACTGGTATGGCGGTAACAATCAGGACTGGACCTGGACTTACAGTTATATTATAATTGGTGCCCGTGGTGAATATCATTTTATGGAACCGACCGATGAGGTTGATGTCTATGGCGGTGCAACATTAGGATACAATATAGTGAGTGTAAGTGAACCATCAGGATGGGGCGGAGTTGGATATACTGCTGAAGGCAGTTATGCACTGTTTGGTTTTCACGGAGGAGTAAGATACTTGTTTTCTCCTAACATAGGTGTTTTTGCCGAAGCCGGTTACGGTATCGGATATTTCACTGTTGGTCTCAACGTTAGGCTATAAGTAATAAAATTTATTTAATTACAAAAGGGACTGCTAAATACAGTCCCTTTTTTTATTATTGTACTGACCTTTATTATTATTAATTAAGATATATCTACTATGAGATTTGAAAGAGCAGCAGGCATTTTACTGCATCCCACATCTCTTCCCGGAAAATTCGGGATCGGAGACCTGGGACCTGAGGCCTATAACTTTGTCAATTTCCTGGAATCAGCAGGACAAAATATATGGCAGGTTTTTCCATTGGGACCAACCGGCTATGGGGATTCGCCCTATCAGTGCTTTTCAGCTTTTGCCGGAAATCCGCTTCTTATCAGTCCGGATAAATTAAAAGACGATGGTCTGCTGGCCGAGGCAGATTTGCAGAATATTCCCCAATTTGACCCCCATAAAATTGAGTTCGGCAAAGTTATTAATTATAAATACTCGCTGCTTCAAAAAGCTTATATAAATTTTAAAAGTAATAAAGCAACTGAGGAATTTGATTCGTTCTGCAGTGATAACGCAGACTGGCTGGATGATTATGCCCTGTTTATGGCGCTGAAGGATTTTCATGGCGGCAGAGCATGGAACAGCTGGAACAAAGATCTGATTAAACGAAAACCAAAAATACTCAAAGAGTGGGCAACCAAACTGGAAGATGATATCAGCTACAGGAAGTTTATACAGTTCACATTTTTCAGGCAGTGGAGTGAACTCCATAACTATGCCCGTTCAAAAAATATTAAGATGATCGGAGATATGCCGATTTTTATTGCTTATGACAGCGCTGACCTCTGGCAGCATAAGGATCTTTTCAGTGTGGATGAAGAAGGAAAGCTCCTTACGGTAGCTGGTGTACCCCCGGATTATTTTTCCGAAACAGGACAGCTGTGGGGGAACCCGCTTTTCAACTGGAAAGCAATGGAGAAAGATGATTTCCAATGGTGGCGGAAAAGAATATCCAAGCTGCTGCAGCTGGTAGATATAATCAGAATAGACCACTTCAGGGGATTTGATGCTTACTGGGAAATTCCGGGGGATGCAGAATCTGCAATTACCGGAAGGTGGGTTAAAGCTCCCGGGGAAAAATTCTTCAGTACATTAATAAAATACCTGGGAGAGCTGCCGATTATTGCAGAAGACCTGGGGGTTATTACACAATCCGTCCGCAATCTCCGTGATAAGTTTAATTTTCCGGGAATGAAAATTCTCCAGTTCGCATTTGGAACGAAAATGGAAACCAGGTTCCTGCCTCATAACCTGGTACCCAATAGTCTGGTTATGACCGGCTCGCATGATAATGACACCACCCGTGCTTATTTTGAAAAAGCTATGCACCAGGATAACGATATTTATGAGCATACTCAGAAATATCTTAATTATTACGGAAATGATTTAACCTATGAACTTATAAGAACTGCCTACAGATCAGTTTGCGACCTTGCCGTAATTCCCATGCAGGATATCTTAAATCTCGGCGGTGATGCAAGAATGAATTTCCCGGGGACGCTCGGCGGAAACTGGACCTGGCGCTTTACCTGGGATATGGTTCCATATGAAGTTGCAGGCAGGTATAAATATCTTGCCGGTCTTTACGAAAGACCCAAACCTGAAGAAGAGGAAGTTAAGATAAAAGAGCATTAAGCATCCGCTGCCTAACGCCCGGTAATCTCTGACCATCCATCTGTCTTTCCTTTATTTATATTATAAATTTACTGTCTTAAAACATTGTATACTATATAGGGAAAGGTCAAATGATGTAATTGTACCCATCTCCCGTTTATCCTCCGGCTATCCTCCGGCTACACTTCGGCATTCCCAGCCAATTTTGGCTGACTGTACCGAAGGTATGTGTAGGGTAAGCCGAGCCTATAGGCCGGGTAAGACAGAATCAGGTATAATTGCAGGGTTGAAAAACAAACCGTAGAATTATTTTATTCTACTTATCACATTATTTCAGTCTAAACTGAATCGGAAGCATTATTTTAGATTTAACATTTTTGCCGTCTACCCTGGCTGGAGTAAATTGTATCCCCTCCAGTGCATTAAGGGAAGCTTGATCTAGTGCGGAATTTACTCCTTTCACCACTTCTTTTTTGACGATGGCCCCTTTTTCATCCACATATACTGCCACTATTACTTTTCCTTCCCGGCCCGCTTTTTTCTCCGCTTCAGGGTACACAATATTCTTTAGAATAGCCTGGATACCGCCTACTATTAGAGGCATTTGCTGCGCTTCCAGATAGTACTCCCCTTCTTTCTTCAGTGACGCTTTTCCTTTTTTACCATCGCCATCAAGTTTAAATAAGATCGGAATGATAACCCCGGATTTTACTGCCTTGCCGTCCTTATATCCGGGAGTAAATTTAACTTTTCCCACTGCGTCAATGGCAGCCATATCCAGCAGCTTGCCGGCACTTTGAACTATCTCGGTTCCTTCCAAATTACCTTTCTCATCAACAAGAAGCTTAACCAGAACCTTGCCCTGAATATTTTTTTCTTTCGCTTCAGGGGGATAAACCACCTTGGACTGAATAGCCTCCATTCCGCCAACCGGCATGGGTCCTTTGTCGAGATCGGCAACATACTCAGCCTTGGTTTCATTACTCTGCAGCTCATTACTCTTTTTGTTGTCTACGCAACCGCTTGTCAATAAACCGGAGAGTAGAATAATAATGATACTTTTCATTTAGAAACTCCTATAAGTTTGCGTTTACAATTACTTCCTCTACTTTTTGAGATCTTATCTCCACTGGCGGCAGCGAATTATTAATTATTAAATCTATAGTTTGTTTCTGCGCTGCAACCTGTTCGGATACCAGGGCAATCCTGTTTTTATAATCCCGCACTTCGCCGAAAAGAAAAATGCTGACTATAAGAAGCAGGGCTGCTATTACTAAAGATGCCGCATTTGCATAAAAGTTTCCTTTAAATAATCCGCCGGATCTTGCTGCGCTGTGTTCAATAGAGTTGAATATTCTTTCTTCAAGTGCCGGTGGAAAATCTTCCTCGCTTTCCCTGGCCGCTGTATGGATCAAATTTAACTTTTTAAAATAATCCCGGGCCTGCTCATCTTCGGACAGCACTGCGAATAAAACAGGTTCCCGTTTTTTTTCAAGTTCCCCGTCGAAATAAAGCTCAACCAGTCTTTTAACTTCATCTGGAGACATTTCTGCACCTATAAAATTCTTGTTGTAAGTTTTTCAATCAGTTTTTTTCTTATTTTGAATAATCTGCTCTTTACAAGGTCTTCGGTTACACTCATTACACCGGCGATTTCTCTATAGGACAGTCCGGCATATTCTTTAAGAATAAATATTTCCTTGTATACTTCGGGCAGGGCTTCTACTTCTTTTGCGATAATTGCAGACAATTCCTTAATTTCAATTTCACCGGCAACATCAATTCCGGAATCGATAATCAGTTCATCCGCTTCAGCAGAATTAAATACTTTTCTATACGATTTCTGCCTGCGGTACCAGGCATAAATTTCATTCCTTGCGGTACGAAAAATCCAATAATTTATGCTTTCCCTGTTTCTTATGGAATTAATATTCTCATAAAGCTTAAGAAAAACATTCTGTACAATATCCTCTGCGGCCATCCTGTCGGAAACCATCCTGACGGCATAATTATACACCTGCCTTTTATAAAGGTTAAATAATCGAGTAAATGCAAGTATTTCTTTAACTTCTGAATGCAACCAGATATTCCTTTTTTAAAAAGATGCGGCAGAGAGCAAAATGTTGCCTTTAAATTAAAATAATATTCACTGAAAACACAAGTTAGGGCACAAGATGCCATTGATATTTATTTGAAAAGTGCTTAAGTTCTTAACGAATGATCATTCATATATAAATATTTTTTTAACTAATTATGGAGGTCTGTTGAACGAAGAAAAAGAAAACATTACATATCGTAAAATGTTCCTCCACCGGATGTATTGACACATCCGGCTTATAAAGTAAAAAATATATTAATATTAATAAGCGGAGAAGCCATAAAATGTGCTTCTCCATTTTTTTGCTTAAGCGGAGACTTACACGGGACCATTAGTCCCGCAAGATTTTTTATTTAGGCATTAGAATCCTGATAATTATATTTACATCGATTGTTTTAATTAATTTATTAATATTTTTAAAATGGTAAACAAAGTCAAAGCCGAACTTCGTAAATATGCATTACCCGGTGATGCCGCAATTCTGCAAAGGTTTTTCAAAACAGGTCCCGGTGAGTATGGAGAGGGCGATATATTTATGGGGGTCAAAGTACCTTCAATAAGAAAAACTGCTGCCCTGTTTTCCTCGCTCTCTTTTGCGGATCTGAAGCAGCTTATCAGATCGCCGATTCATGAAGAACGTCTCCTTTCGCTTATTGTTCTGACCAAACAATTTAACAGGGGGAGTGAACGTGATAAAGAGAAAATTGTAAGGTTTTACATTCGCCATAGGAAGTTCATTAATAACTGGGATCTGGTCGATCTTTCAGCCCCCTATATATTGGGTCCTTATTTATTGGATAAAGAAAAGGATATCCTTTTTGAATATTGCCGGGGCGGTGATTTATGGGAAAGGAGAATTGCGGTTCTATCCACGTTTTATTTTATTAAGCAGGGATCGTTCGGCGTTTCTCTTGAACTTGTAGAACTTCTTCTGAACGACCGGAGGGATCTCATTAATAAAGCATGCGGTTGGATGCTTAGGGAGATAGGAAAAAAGGATTTAAAAACCGAGGAAGGTTTTCTTAAAAAACATTATCGAACAATGCCCCGTACAATGCTTCGGTATGCAATCGAGAAATTTCCGGAAGAAAAACGCCGGAATTATTTAAAGGGTCTTGTTTAATAATCAAAATTTTTTCATCTTAAAAAACAAGGATATGCAGTATCCAGTTTAAATGTTACAGGGGATAAATTATTGAAGGAGTATTAAAATGCAGGAATTTTTCGACCAGACCTGGCTTGGGAATACAGTTCAGATGTACATAACCGCTGCAGGAATTTTTATTCTCGCAATTTTAATTATTTACATACTGAAAGCGGTTTTTCTAAGCCGGTTCAAAAAATGGGCGGCTGCAACAGAAACTACGGTGGATGATTTTATTTTGCGCGGCGTTGAGAAAGCAGTTATCCCTTTACTATACTTTGGGGGTTTTTACCTTGCAGTTCAAACCCTTAACCTGGGCAGCAAAGTAAACAAAGCTTTCGACATTGCTTCGGCGGTACTTGTCGTTTATTTAAGCATCCGATTAATTATCAGCATAATTAATTTCAGTCTAAGTTCTTACCTTGCCAGAAAAGGCGAATCCGACAGTAAACAGCGTCAGGTAAGGGGTGTTCTAACCCTTGTTAAAATAGTCATCTGGGCAATTGGACTGGTTTTTCTTCTTGACAATCTGGGATTTGATATTTCCGCGGTGGTCGCCGGTTTAGGAATAGGTGGTATAGCCATAGCCCTGGCAGCGCAGACAATTCTTGGCGATATTTTCAGCTATTTTGTAATTTTCTTCGATCGTCCTTTTGCAATCGGCGATTATATTATAGTGGGAGACAAGATGGGTACGGTTGAGTATCTCGGTATAAAAACAACGCGAATACGCAGTCTCGGCGGAGAGCAGGTAATTCTTTCAAACACAGATCTTGTAAATTCGCGTGTTCATAATTATAAAAGAATGGAAAAAAGAAGAATCGTTTTTTCATTAGGAGTAACCTACGATACAAAAGCTGAAACGCTAAAAGAAATCCCGGGCTTAATTAAAAAAATAATTGAAGAAATTCCGGATACCACATTTGACCGTGCGCATTTTGTAAGATACGGGGATTTCAGTCTCAATTTTGAAATTGTTTATTATGTTCTTAGTCAGGATTACATTAAGTATATGGATATTCAGCAGAATATAAATCTTAGCATTTACACTGAATTTGAGAAAAGGCAGATCCAGTTCGCCTATCCTACACAGACGCTGTTCGTAAATAAAGAAGAGCCTAAGTAAAACAAATAATCCCCTTCCTATTACTTCAGGAATGGAATTATTCATTATCATATTGAATAAACGCTGATCTTATTTAAAGGTAA
>DJMM01000006.1 GCA_002435365.1 Ignavibacteriales bacterium UBA6490 | reverse complement strand
AGTAAAAAACATTACGATCCTGAATGTTATTTATGTCCCGGTAATAAGAGGGCAAACGGGAACAGGAATCCTGAATATAAGGACACTTTCTCATTTACAAATGACTTCGGCGCACTCCTTCCTGAAACCATAAAGGCAGCTTCGGATGAAAACAGCCTGTTCAGAGCTTCCACTGAGAAAGGAATCTGCCGGGTGGTTTGTTTTTCACCGGACCACAGTTTAACGCTGTCCGAAATGAGTCCGTTAGGTATAGAAAAAGTTATTCGTGAATGGATAAAAGAATTTGATGAACTCAGCCGTAATGATTTTATAAACAATGTACTGATATTTGAAAACAAGGGGGAGCTGATGGGAAACAGCAATCCGCATCCGCATTGCCAGATATGGGCACAGGAAAATATTCCATCCGAAATAATGAAAGAATCTCTTCAGCAGAAGATTTTTTTCAGTGAAAAAGGTGAATGTCTGCTTTGTGCTTATATATCGGCTGAAGAAAAGAAAGATGAAAGGATCATTTACAGGAATGAAGATTTCTGCATCCTCGTGCCATTTTGGGCAATATGGCCATATGAGACAATGATAGTTAGCAAACGACATTTTGGACAAATCAACAGTATGGGCAACAGTGAGGTTAAAAATTTCTCGCTGGCGTTGAGCAAACTGACATCACTTTATGACCGTCTTTTCGATACTCCTTTTCCATACTCGTCGGGAATACATCAGGCTCCGGTTAATGGTACTGAATATCCTGAATGGCATTTCCATATGCATTTTTATCCACCATTGCTGCGTTCCGCCAATATCAGGAAATTTATGGTGGGGTATGAGCTGCTGGGCAACCCTCAAAGGGATATTACTCCGGAAACAGCCGCTGAAAGATTGAAATCAGTTTAACGTTATCCGGGTCAAAAAGTACCTGTTTTTAGCTCTAAAACACAAAATTCCCATGCCCGGCCTTTATTTTTATATTCTTTCCCACTATATAATTTAATATTTTCACCTTCACGGTTTTTTTTACTAAATTGATAAAATAAATAAGAATGGATAGTAAATGAAAGAATACCTGGATCTTGTAAAGCTTGTAATTGAAAATGGTACGCGCAAACCGTCGCGGACAGGTATTGATACAATTTCCTATTTTGCTGCTTATTACAGGGTCGATCTTTCAAAGGGATTTCCGCTTCTTACTACCAAAAAGATGGAATGGAAATCGCTGCTGCATGAGGTATTGTGGTACTTATCGGGAGAAAACCATATCCGGAATCTGCGCCAGCATACCAAAATATGGAATGCCTGGGCGGATGAAGATGGAAATCTGGATACTGCATATGGTTATTACTGGCGGCATTTTCCAAGCGCACAGAAAGATGAAAACGGTATATGGAATGTTGAGGAAATAGACCAGATTAAATATGTGATCGATGAACTGAAAAGACAACCTTACAGCAGACGCCTTGTGGTGACAGCATGGGAACCTGGAAATGCAACTAAAAGCAAACTGCCGCCCTGCCATTATTCCTACGCATTTAATGTGAATGACGGAAAACTAAACTGCCATCTGACCCAGAGGTCGGGTGATATTGCTCTGGGAATTCCCTTTAACCTTGCTGCATATTCTATGTTGACACAAATAATAGCACAGGAAACAAACCTTGAACTCGGCTATTTTGCCCATACCATAATTGATGCTCATATTTATGTCGCTGAAGAAGGCACATTGCTCGAAAGATATGATCATCTCAAAGGTCTTCAGGAACAGCTTAAACGTGATCCTCTGCCTCTGCCTAAATTAATAATAAAGAAGAAACCGATAGACGAACTTACATTTGATGATTTTGAGCTGACCGGCTACCATTCACATGATAAAATCAAATTTGAGGTTGCCGTTTGAAAATCGCCATTATAGCTGCAGTAGCGAAGAACGGCGTTATCGGAAGATCGACCGGTGAAATGCCATGGCATTCGAGTGAAGAGTTCCGGCATTTTAAGAGTACTACATTAGGCTTCCCTGTAATTATGGGAAGAAAAACATTTGAGTCACTCGGTAAACCGCTTAAAGGACGATTAAATATTGTGCTGAGCAGGCAGGAAAACTATGACCCTGGCAATGAAGTAAAAGTTATGAGATCACTTCAGCAGGCATATGATTTCTGCCGGGATAGTAATTATGAGAAAATATTTGTAATAGGCGGCGGTTATATTTTTCCGGAGGGCATGAAAGATGCTGACGAGATGATAATATCGGTCATGGATTTTAATGCTGAAGGAGATGTCTGCTTTCCGGAAATTAAGGAAAGTGAGTGGAAGCTTGCCTCAAGTGAAAAAAGAAACGGATTTGAAGTATTTCATTATGAACGAAGAGACAGTTAAGAACAGGATAAAAATACTCCCTGAGCATATTGCAAGTAAAATTGCGGCCGGGGAAGTTGTGCAGAGACCTGAGTCTGTAGTAAAAGAACTTATTGAGAATTCCATCGATGCAGGTTCAACTGAAATTGATCTTATCCTGAAAAGAGCAGGAAAAGCGCTGATCCAGGTTGTGGATAACGGCACCGGTATGACTGAAGAAGATGCTGTCCTTTCTGTTCAGAAACATGCCACCAGCAAAATATATTCGTATGAAGATCTGGAGGAGATTCTTACTTATGGATTCAGAGGTGAGGCATTAAGCTCGATGGCAGCCGTAAGCCAGGTCGAAATACGAACCGAAATGATGCGGGATGAGATCGGAACGTTAATCAGAACAGAAGAACCGGGTAAAATTCTGAAGGAGAAAGGCTCTTTTCCCAAAGGCACCTCTGTTTCTGTAAGAAATCTTTTTTACAACACACCGGCGCGCAGAAATTTCCTCAAATCTGATGCTACAGAACTTAAACATATAATTGATATTTTTAATAAGCTCGCTCTAAGTCATCCTGAAATAAGCTTCAGGCTATTCAATGAAGATGATCTTGTATATGACTATAAACCCGGCAACCTTAAATCCAGGATAGAGGAAATCTTTGCCGATAATATGACAGATGCCCTGATCCCGGTGGAGGAGAGAACAGATTTTATAAATATCTCCGGCTATATCGGCAAACCTACACTGCTTAAGAAAAGCAAGGGAGAACAGTACCTGTTCCTTAATCTTAGATATGTAATAAGCAGACAGATAAACCATGCCGTGTTTACTGCATATGAGGATTTTCTGGAGAAAGGGGACTACCCCTTCTTTATTCTGTTCCTAGAAATAGACCCGCAAAAAATAGATGTTAACGTTCATCCATCCAAGCTGGAGATCAGGTTCGATAATGAGAGGGATGTCTATAATTTTGTGCTGGCAGTGGTAAGAAAAAATCTGGGGACCCATGATCTCGTTCCCTCCATGAGTTTCAGGGATACCGGTCCGGATACCGAAAAAATAAAAATCGACAGCTTTGCAAAAACTGAAAGAAATGATTTTACAGACCGTCCCGTTTTTCAGGATAAAAAGACATATTCTTCCACTATTTTTTCAGATAAGGATATTGATCTTATTTTCGGGTCACTGGATAAGACCTCGATTGACAGTGAAACATTAAAAAATATTTCCCCGCTTGAAAATGAAAGCGGAACGGCAGAACCTTTAATTGCAAAAACTCCTGAAGACAGCAGGGGGGAGAACGCTACGTTTATTATTCAGCTTCATAATAAATATATATTATCCCAGATCAGGACCGGACTGATGATTGTTGATCAGCACGTTGCCCATGAAAGAATTCTTTACGAAAAAGCTATTAAAAAAATAGATGCAAACCTGCCCTTCTCGCAGCAATTGCTGTTCCCTAAAACCATTGAGTTAGATCCCGGCAGGTATGGTGTAATTAAAGAAATAAATCCTTTTCTTGTTAAAATAGGATTTGAACTTAAATTTTTCAGCAAGAACACAATTGTTATCGAAGGGGTGCCCGAAGATATTAAAAACGGGAGCGAAGATCAGATACTTCTGCAGATAACCGATGAGTATATCGCCAACCAGCGCGAGAAAAAGCTTGAGCAGAAAGATAATATTGCAAAATCTTATTCCTGCAAAGCAGCAATTAAAGCAGGTGACTATTTATCCGATAAAGAAATGAGACTTCTGATCGATCAGCTTTTTGCAACTTCAAATCCCTATGTCTGCCCGCACGGCAGACCGATTGTTGTAAAAATATCTTTGGATGAATTCGACAGAAGATTCGGCAGAACATCATAATTAAGGAATATATTATGTCCCAGGATTTTAAGAGGAGGAAAGAAGAGTATTTCAGGAAAGCTGCGGAAGCCCGCGACACCGGGATGAAGTTTACCACGGTCAGCGGTAAAGATATTAAAGTGCTATATACACCGGATGATACTTCCCATCTCAATTACATCGAGGAAATAAATTTCCCCGGTGAGTATCCCTACACAAGGGGAATTCACAACAACGGCTACCGGGGCAAGTTATGGACTATGAGGCAGTTTGCCGGTTTCGGCTCACCCGAGGATACAAACAACAGATTCCATTATCTGTTGAACCACGGCCAGACCGGACTTTCGGTGGCTTTTGATCTCCCTACTTTAATGGGCTGGGATGCCGATTCTGAAATGAGCGAAGGCGAAGTGGGCATCTGCGGAGTGGCCGTTTCATCGCTTGAAGATATGGAAGTGCTGTTCAAAAATATTCCGCTCGAAAAAGTATCAACCTCTATGACAATCAATTCCCCGGCGGCAATGATATTTGCATTCTATCTTGCAGTTGCCCAAAAACAGGGAGCAGATTTTAAAAACCTCAGGGGCACCCTTCAAAATGATATTCTCAAGGAATATATTGCCCAGAAAGAATATATCTATCCTCCTAATCCCTCTATGAGGATTATTGTGGATATGATAGACTACTGCTCCAAAGAGGTGCCGCAGTGGAATCCTGTGTCTGTAAGCGGTTATCATATCCGTGAAGCAGGATCAACTGCAGTACAGGAACTTGCCTATACACTTGCAGACGGTTTTGCATATATAGAAGCATGCCTTCAAAGAGGAATGGATATCGACAGCTTTGCACCGAGGATAAGCTTCTTTTTTAATTCACACCTTGATTTTTTCGAGGAGATTGCAAAGTACCGCGCAGCCCGGAAAATCTATGCTAAAAGGATGAAAGAAAAATATGGCGCCAAAAATCCCAGAAGCTGGTGGCTGAGATTCCATACCCAGACTGCGGGGGTCAGCTTAACAGCCCAGCAGCCTGAAAATAATATTATCAGGACTGCCTTCCAGGCGCTGGCCGCAGTTTTAGGAGGCACCCAGTCCCTGCATACTAATTCAATGGACGAAACACTTGCGCTGCCGAGCGAAAAAGCTGTTAAAATTGCGCTTCGCACTCAACAGCTTATTGCTTATGAAACAGGTATTATAAATACAGTGGATCCCCTGGGGGGAAGCTATTATGTTGAGTCGCAGACCGAAAGAATGGAAAAGGAAGCTGAAGAGATCTTCG
This sequence comes from Ignavibacteriales bacterium UBA6490, assembly GCA_002435365.1. GTDB lineage: Bacteria > Bacteroidota > Ignavibacteria > Ignavibacteriales > Ignavibacteriaceae > UBA6490. The sequence goes on along the minus strand of DJMM01000006.1, from coordinate 4,630 downwards.
AACAGATCGATGCGCTGGGCGGAGTTATCCCGGCCATCGAATCAGGATATTTTCAGAAGGAGATCGCTGATGCCGCATACAGGTACCAGCTTGAGGTTGAAAGAAAAGAAAAGTTCATTGTGGGTGTGAACGAGTTCGTGGAAAAGGAAGAGAAAATTGAAATACCAATCCTTTACATATCTCCCGAAGTTCAGAAAAAACAAAAACAGCGTCTTGCTGACCTTCGGCAGTCCAGAAATATTGATGCAGTTAAAGAAAGTCTGAATGAGCTGCGAACAGCAGCAGTAGATGGAAATAATCTGATGCCCCCTTTAATAAAGGCCGCACGGAATTATGTTACGCTTGGCGAAATGACAGGAGAATTAAAGGAAATTTTCGGAACATACCAGGAGACAGCTGTTTTTTAATCAGATGACAAAAGAATATATAAGACTTTTAAGAATCCCGCAGTGGATAAAGAATTCATTCATCTTTGTACCCCTGCTGTTTTCGCAGCATTTTTTTCACAAAGATTACCTGCTGACGGTCCTTTCAGGCGCTTTTCTTTTTAGTCTTGTTACAAGCATTGTTTATATAATAAATGATATTATTGATATTGAGGCTGACCGTGCACATCCGACCAAAAAGAACAGACCGCTGGCCTCCGGAAAAATTTCTGTAAAAAAAGCTTTGTTGGTATTATTCATAACGGGGGTGCTGACTGCACTGCTCATCCCATTTTTCAACCTGAAATTCAATCTTATTCTTGCAATTTATCTTGTGCTGAATATTCTGTATTCAACCATTCTCAAGCATATTGTCCTGCTTGATGTTTTCAGCATAGCAGCGGGTTTTATGCTCAGGGTTCTGGGAGGCGCTTTTATAATTGATGTTTATCTCTCCAGCTGGCTGATTCTTACTACAATGTTTATTTCTCTTTTTCTTGGTATTATGAAAAGACATTCGGAACTGAACCTGGCCAATACCGAAGCCGAAACCGTGACCAGGAAGGTGCTTGTTTATTATTCGCAGACTTTTACACAGCAGATGGCAACTGTGGCAGCCGCAGGTGTAATAATTTGTTATGCGCTGTATACCGTCTCTGCACGTACTATCTCTGTGTTTAATACCGAAAACCTTATCTATACAACACCTTTTGTGGTTTTCGGGATCTTCAGGTATATGTTCCTGGTTTATATCAATCAAAAAGGAGAAAATACTACTGACCTTATGATATCGGACGTACCTATGATTGTTAATTCGTTTTTATATTTAGGCTCTGTTATTGCAATAATTTATTATAAGTAATGAATAATTTAAAACCGCTGCTGATTTTGCTGCTGCTTATATCCTTCTCTGCCTGCCGGCAGGATCAGTATGAAGTAAATGTTATCGATGCGGAAGGCTGGACTGACCTGATGCCGAATGCAGGGGGAAAAACCTTTGTCCATCTGCAGCTGAGTATTAACGGCAAAGTACAAGATGAATTGAATATTTCCGGTCTGGCAATCAAACACGGGGATGATCATTATCAACTTTCAGATAGTGAATTCAGCTACAAGGTTGAATATGATGAAAATCCCCTTCTCGTTGAAATAAAAGCTGATTTTCAGCTNNATCCACATAGAAAAAGTAAATTAATCATGATCCAGGATATAATGGTCCTCGCTGCACTTTTAATCGGAAGCTCATTCTTTTCGGGAGCCGAAATGGCTTATGTTGTTGCCAGCAAGATCAAAATAGAGATCAGGGCAAGAAAAAATAATCCCGCTGCCCGCAGTGCGCTGTTTTTTACGCAGAATCCGCAGACTTTTTTCCCGACCATCCTGATCGGCAATAATATAATTAACATCGCCTTTGCATCCATAAGTACAATATTTCTTACATCTGCATTCGGACTTGATGAATTCAGCATTCTGCTTATATCCACATCGGTTATCCTGCTTTTCGGCGAACTGCTTCCTAAATATTTTTCGAGAGAAGCTGCCGACAGCATTATCCTCCTGTCGTCAATTCCGATCAGAATATTATCAATAATCCTGTACCCGTTTATAAAGATACTGTCGTCGCTATTTTCCTTTACCGTAAAATCCCAGAATGTGAAGGAGGAGAGCTTTAACTATCTTTTCAGAAGAGAGGATATGAAAACTCTTATAGACGAAAGCCACCAGGCAGGTGTAGTAAATAAAAAAGAAAGCGACATCATCGGAAGAGTACTGGCGCTGTCCGATCAGCGGGTATATGAAGCTATGAGACCAAGAACCGAAATTGTCGGCATCGAAGCCGGGATGAGCATAAATGAAACCCTCGATCTTTTTATCGAATCAGGATTTTCAAAACTGCCCGTTTATGAGGAAAATCTTGATAACATAAGGGGAGTTGTTTATGCATATGACCTTTTCAACCTTCCCGCAGATATTAAAAGCATTACCAGGGAAGTGATGTTTGTGCCGGAAACTAAAAAAAGCTATGAGATGCTGAACGATCTGCTGGATAAAAGAGTATCGATTGCCGTTGTGATTGATGAGTTTGGAGGAACTGCAGGTATTGTTACTACGGAAGACCTAATCGAAGAACTGTTCGGCGAGATAAAAGATGAATATGATGTGGAGGAATATATCTGCAGGAAAATCCGTCCCGATACTTATCTGATAAGCGGAATGATAGAAATAGATTTTCTTAATGAAAAATATGATCTTAAACTGCCACAGGGCGATTATGAAACTATTGCTGGATTTATAATCAAAAAGCTCGGCAGGATTCCGGGCCAGGGTGAAAATGTTGTAATTGATAATCTTAATATCCTGATAGCACGTGCCCTTCCTTCCAAACTGGATCTGGTTCGTCTTACTGTTTTGCCGGCGCCGAAAAAATAATATTCCTGCATCGGTTAGACGGCTTTTGCATCTAATCTGTATATAATTAAACAATAATATGATTGACACTGAAAATTTTGCAGCAGACGTAATAGAAAAAAGTTTTACAAAACCGATCCTTGTCGATTTCTGGGCAGAATGGTGCGGTCCTTGTAAAGTGCTGGGCCCGGTACTGGAAAGACTTGAAGAAAAGTATAACGGATTGTTCGAACTTGTTAAGCTCAATACTGATTATTTTCCGGAGCTGGCCTCTCAGTATGGTGTAAGGGGAATTCCAAATGTTAAACTTTTTGTGGACGGGGAGGTAAAAGCGGAATTTACAGGTGCACTTCCTGAGTCACAGGCAGATGAATGGATAAGAAAAAATATTCCGGGCAGGAACGATAAAGCAGTTGAGCAGGCTAAGCACTTTATAATGTCGGGAAAGGTACAGGATGCCCTTAAACTGCTTAATGAAATAAAGGAAAAAGAGCCGGGAAATAAGCAGGTAGACCTTCTTTTTGCACAGCTTTACCTTTTTGATGATCCGGCAAAGGCAGTTTCTTTGTTAAAAGGAGCAGAAGAATGGTCTGATGATACTGAAATTGTAAACGCCATTAATACTATTGCGGATCTGTTGATCCGGATGGATAACAGGGGCTTTCCGGATGGTGAAGCAAAAACGGAATACCTGCGGTCTGTTGAATTTCTGAAAGATAAGAATTTCAGCAAAGCCCTGGAGGGATTTATAAGTATTATCAGGATGGACCGCAGCTATGATGATGACGGTTCAAGGAAAGCCTGTATAGCAATATTTAAATACCTGGGGGAAGAAAATCAGGTTACATTAAACTACCGGAGGGATTTCGGAAGTGCGCTGTATGTATAAAAATTGTCAGCTGTTTAACGACTGTATCCTCTTAAAAGCTCTTTCATAATCTGATAATAGCTGCCTGAATATTTCCGCTACCGGAAGTATTTCTTTGATCGATCCGGAACCTTGCCCAGCCTCCATCTGACCTTCGGTTTCATCACCTTCGAAAATACCAAGCCGTTCTCTTTTGCTGCCAAGCAGCTCTTTTAAGCGGGCCGTATCCCAGCCTTCCTTTTCTGCAGTTAAGGCACGCTCCGAAAAATCATTCCTCAGCATTCTTACAAGTCCGATCTTACTGAAAGCAAGAATGGTGTCCTCTTCTCCGGCTTCAATTATTTTCTGTTTAAAATTGGGGTGTGCGGAGGACTCTATGCTTGCTGCGAACCTCGTTCCGATCTGCACGCCGGACGCACCTAAAGAAAGTGCTGCCAGGATTCCTTCACCGTTTGTGATTCCACCTGCGGCAATTACAGGGATTTTTAATTCCCGGCTTAAGGGTGGTATCAGGCAGAATGTGGTAATCTGATTGGCTCCATTGTGTCCGCCCGCTTCAACGCCTTCCGCAACAACAGCATCATATCCCGCGGCCTGAGCTTTTTCCGCCTGCTTTAAATTTGAAATTACATGCACTGAAAAGATGTCCTGCTTCTTTAAAATATCGATAAATTTTTTGGGATTGCCGGCAGAAGTAAATACTATTTTTACCCCTTCGTCAATCACTGCGTTTATAAGGTCGGCAGCATCCTCCCGCAGCTGAGTGATATTAACACCAAAAGGCTTATCTGTTGCCAGCTTACATTTTCGGATATGTTCTTTCAGAAGCTCCGCTTTCATGGAACCGGAACCTATCAATCCCAGTCCGCCGTTATTTGATACAGCCGAAGCAAGCTTCCAGCCCGATGCCCACACCATTCCAGCTTGA
>DJMM01000014.1 GCA_002435365.1 Ignavibacteriales bacterium UBA6490 | reverse complement strand
CTTTATAGCGGGGCCGACGAGACTCGAACTCGCGACCTCCTGCGTGACAGGCAGGCGTTCTAACCAACTGAACTACGACCCCAAAATTTATTTATCCGCAAAAACTACTGTTTTTGAGTCGACAAATATATAAAAGTCACCTGGAAAATCCAATATTCTGCAAGCTTCTGAAAATTTATTTCGGTAGTGCTCTAAATGTCATAGGTGTCCCATTCCGAGGCGGTTTTAAACTGATTCTGTTCTCAAAATAATGGGAACAGAATCAGGTTAGAATCGGATTAGATACAGGTTAGGTCGGGGTCAGGTTACCAATTAGCCCTATCTTTTGTCTCAAAATTAAACACAGGCTTCTTAATAAAATTTGACAAAAAAAGGGCGGTTAAAAACCGCCCATATAGGTTCAGTCTGCAGCAGAAATTACTTAAGAAGAATCATCTTCCTGGTTTCATTAAATTTTCCTGCATTCAATGTGTAAAAGTACATGCCGCTGGCTAGACCGGATGCATCAAATTCAACCTTGTGGTTTCCTTTAGGAACTTCCCGGTTAAGCAGTGTACCAATTTCAGCGCCAATACTGTTGTAAACCTTCAGACTGACAAACTGATCATCCGGTACCGAAAAATTAATTATGGTTGAAGGATTGAACGGATTAGGATAATTCTGTGCAAGCTCATAGCTTGTAACTGTTGCATCGGCTACCGAAGGACCAATCTTAGAAAATCTGGAAATATTGGGATTAACTGTATATGGTCTCATCATCTCATTATCTTCATGATCGATGATATGGCAGTGCCATACATAGCCAGGACCCTCCGATGGATCAAATGCAAATACCAAATCCGCTTTTGAGGTGTTAATTGGCAAATCCGTCGGTGCGAATCTTACCACAACAGTAGTTACTTCGCCGGGATACATTATAAAAGTATCTTTCCATCCCCTCTCATTCGGATTTGCAGGATTAACCGGACCCTGCAGATATGGTGTAACGTCAGGATTGCCGCCATACCATCCCAAGCCTCCATTGAAATAGAAATCATAAGGTTTTGGAGGTCCGTATGCTCCTATAAATCCAGCTCCTCCCGGAAAAAGTGCACTATATGCTTTGTTATATTTATTAAAGTTAAAGTTCTGTCTGTTCACAAGCTGAAACTGCACTAGATGCAGATGAATCGGATGTGCATCTGCGGTAAGATTAATTATTTTCCAGACCTCTGTATTTCCTTCGGTTGGAGTTTCAGTAATGCCTAAACCGGACACATTCATTCCGTTAGCATCCCATTTAGTATTGTTGACTAGCACTTCAAGCGGTCCGCCCATTCCCATAACTTCATTTAGTGTAAGCTGACGCGTAACATCAGGTACTGTGGTGGTAGCACCTGCAAAATTGGTAAGCTTAACAAGAGGATTCCTAAGGCTTGCCGGTACAGCACCATTTGCAAAGGAACTGAGATCCGGTGCGGTCATTGTTCCATTTACAACGAACTGCATTATACGCCCGAGTGTAGTTGCTTGTGGTGTGCCGCCTTTTGGATAAGGTGTTCTGCCCGAATTTCTAATAGTCCATACTGCACCAGGTGCGCTCGCTGAAAAATCGATAACGATATCTGCACGTTCGCCAGGTCCCAGAAGCAGCTTACCGCCCAGGTTAGGATTTATTGCAACAGGTGCGTCCAGCAGGCCGCCATCCGTGCCTATCTGGTAAATTGTGGGACCAAATGCTCCTGTGACCAGATCCTGCAGCCATAAATCATAAAAACGGGCATTTGATCCGTTCAAAACCCTGAATCTGTATGCCCTGGGGGCAACGCTCAGATATGGCCAGGTTTTTCCGTTAACGGTTATCACGTCACCCACAAATTCCGGATTCCAGAAAGGATGATCCATAGGATTTGTAGGCATATTGTTAACGAAATAGAGTTTACCATCCATATCAAACATTCTATCCTGAATTGCAATTTCAATTTCAGGTAAGTATGGATCCGGATTGAATGTTCCGGAGGTGCCAAGAGGGGCGACTTCAAGTACCGTATTATCTCCCGACCAACCAGGAAGATGAGCAGATTCTTCTTCGGGTCCTCGCAGAAGATAGAAAGCTTCCAATCCGGCATAAACATTCAAACGGGTAGCACCAAGAGCGTGATCGTGAAACCAGAGAGTTGCTTCTTCCTGAGTATTTGGATAATCATAAATTTGATCAACAACTTTAGATGAATTGCCCATTCCCCAGCTTGGACCAGTAATTGCCGATGGATAGGACGGATCGTTACTGGGAGTGAACCATGCATCCGGTCCGCCGTCACTTTCCGATGCCACTTCCCCTCCGTGAAGATGGGCTACCGTGGGAACCGGGCCAGTATAAGCAGTCATGGCCATCATGGAAGCTTCAAGCGGATTCGCCCAGTGCAAAGTCTGATCTGCTATAAGCCCGACATCCGAATACCTTTGTCCACCCAGTTTATTAAGGTAAGTCACTTCGAGTTCGTTACCCCTGTAGGCATCTATAGTAAAACCGGGCCACAATGGAGGTGTAAATTCTCCGTCTTCGTATTTGATTGAGTATGCCCACACGTTAGCTAATCCGAGGGTTGGATTTGCTCCAACTATTCCACCTGTAACAGGCGTACCAGTAGATAATGCAATCTGCTGATGAGGTACCATTTGAACTGTAACATCTCCGCCTGCTTTTGCATTTACCCTATTCCCGGCAAAATGCGGCAATGGATCAACGAACTGGGGAATGCTTGAAGGATTGATTGGAACCTGGGTACCGACCTGCGCCAGAATAAATGATGTACTGATTAAGAACATAGTCAGTAATGCTGAAAGAAATCTTGTAGAAAAAGTCATGGTTATTTCCTTTAGTTTGTAATTTTTATTTACTTATTAAAGAACAGATTAAAATAACTTTTATGTTATAAGTAGGGGGGTGGATCCGAAAAGAAATCGTAGATTTTTATCCGGTGTATGTTTACCGGAGAAATAAAATATGAAAAAACCGGGATAGCATTACCAGAAAAGTAGAGGTAAGTCCAGTTTTTTATCTGAAGTAAAAAATATTTTAAAGTAGACACAGCACTCTTTTCCGCTTGTATAGGATTATTTTTATAAACCAATAAATTTTGCCCGCGGGATTTTTTTAAGTCAGGTTAAATCAAAAACCTGGGATGAAAATAATAGGAGTGATAAACATACGCAATGATTTTTAAACTAAAGAAATGTTGAAGTCGTTTTAACCACAAAACTGAGTTAGATTTTTATAATGTATGCTATAGCACAATGTTTCCTTGAGAAAAAGTTTCTCCCGATAAACTACCGAATTACTGCAAGATATGTTATAAGCTGAATTTCGAACGACTCTTTCTTTGATGGATCAAATTCTTTATACTCTTTACCATTATCTCTGACAATTAATTTTGGCATCTCTCAACCATAATTAATTAATAGCATCGTGTAAATCATTTGTTAGAAAGTGATAATAACTGTCGGACTGTATTTCAGGAATACCGTAGATGAAAAAATATTCTGATAATAATTAACCAATAATCAGCAATGTAGTACCTGCCAGGATAATAACAACTGCGGCAATTCTTACTTTAAGATTTTCATCTCTGAAAAGCTTTCCGCCGAGTATTACTGCAAATAAAACCGATAAACGTTTGACGGATAACACAAGAGCAGCGGGAGCCAGCTTTGTAGCCTCAATCTGTGTATATCTGTAAATTACAGTTAGTACAGCTATTGCTGTTATTAAATAAAAAGTTTGTCTGTCCAACCCTTTTACTGTTTTTAAAGGATTACCCTGTTTAATAAAGAATATTATGGCAAATATAACGGCATAAAAAAGCTGCTGCAGTGCAGTAAATGTATAAGGTGGAAGAAGAAAATCTTTAAGCAGGAGCCTGTCCAGCACGGATGATACCGTAAATAAGGCAAGTGCCAAAAACACATAAGCATATTTTGAGAAGTTTGATAATGTTTTAAATGGATCGGTAAGCTTTCTTTTCCCCTTTTTCATTTCCAGAATATAGGCACCCGAAAGCATCAGTAATACGGCAGCCCATTCTGTAAGTCCAAGAGAATCGTTTATAAACACCACTCCCGCAACTGCTACAAACCCCGGTGTTAAGGCAAGCAGCGGTAGAGCCTCGCTTATTTCCAGATTTTTTATCGCTTTCATTACACACAGAAATGCAGCGGCTCCGAAAATTGTCTTAATAAAAAGAATAAGAATTTCAACCCTGAATAATAAACTATACTGAAGTTCCAGGAAAAAAGGGAGTGTGAACAGAAGTGTCGCAAAAGAGACAATGAAGGAGAAGTCCAAAGCATCTAATTTAAACAGAGTTTTCTTTTCGTATACTGCAGCCGCAGCAGAAAACAAAGCAGAAATAAAGGCAAGAAGAAACCAGTTCATAAAATCCGCTCTACCATTTGATTACCAATTTTACATAATAATTTCTTCCCGGCTCAAGAACAAGACTGCCCCTTATTGTTGATAAATGATTCCGGTAGCTTTTATTAAATATATTCTCAGCACCGCAATAAATCTGGAATGAAAGGTTTGACAGTTTCACCGGTGCAGAACCGGCAGATAAATTTAACACTGCATAACCAGGAGTTTCCATTTCGCCGGACGCTGTATAATTTTGCCGAGCATAAATATCAGAGGAAAGATCAGCTTCGAGTTTATCCGCAAATTTCATCTTAAATCCAAGCTGCCCCTTAAGTGGCGGAACAGCAGGCAGGTGTTTATTTAATTTAAGATCATCACCTTTAACGTAAGAGACAACAGAGTAAAAAATGAAATTATCATAAAAATTATACTCTAATTCCGAATCAAAACCATATAACCTTGCCTTCCCGACATTTGTTTTAATGAATGCTTGTCCCCCTTCGAAAATGCCAGCTTCTTCCGTGACAAGGTCAGTAAAGTAATTATAAAAGATACTTACAATAATTTTCAGATCAGGTATGTACAGTCTAATACCTAAATCCGCCGATTTTCCTTTTTCAGACTTCAGATCAGGATTACCGAGCTTAATATAGCTGCCCTGATCTATATACTGGAATCTTTCTTCAAGGGAAGGTGACCTGTAGGATAATCCAAGACTAAGGGTAATGTCCAGGCAGCTCAGAAGAGAATATCTCCCCCCGATATTTGAGCTGTATGAAGCATCATCTGTTTTGATATCGTTCCATATAACTTTTTGGCCGGCCGGAGTTTCATTCCTTACTCCGTCTACAATTTCATAAACAGGATTAAAAGTTTGCTTTCCATTAATAAATATTTTATCAGTCCTGGCGCCAATAGAAAGAGTCAGTTTATCATTAAAGAATCTTGCTTCATCCTGTAAATAGATCCCGACATTTTCTGATGATGAAACAGGAAGTGGATCTTCACCGGTAATTTTATTGCTCACGGCAGCAACATTACCTGATGCATCCAATATCTCTGTCATCTGGTATTTTTCCCTGTGTCCGCTGTAGCTTCTGTCCCAGTAATCAATTCCGAAAATCATGTGATTATTTTCAGCCAGCATCATATTTCCCTGGATATCAAAATTATTGCTGATATGTTCAGCTCCGGGTGTAATTTTTAGAATGCTTATTCTTTTAGCCGGATTTGATCCGTCTGCAGGGATATTCTGAACGATATTCGGGATGTTCTCAACATTGCGTTCGATATATTGGTAAGCATATTTGGCAGACAGCTTATAAAGCAGGTTCGAAATATTCAGAATTTCATAACCGGCAGAGATCATTTCCCGTTTTTCGTCAGGATAGCGTACCGTTGCATTTCCCGGAAAAACCGATGACCCCGGTATACCGACATCAGTAGCCTTGAACTGCTGATAGTCCAAACGAAGCTTTTGATCTTCAAAGGTTTTAAGATTTATTGCTCCTGACAGAGAATAATCTTCAAACTGACTATTCTGCAGCCTGCCCGCCGGTGTATTAATGTTTCCTGCATTCCTGTAAGCAGCCGATATTTTAGCCGACCAGAACCTGCTGCCGGAATAAAATAATCCAGATGTAACGGAAGATTTATTAACCGAATTGAATCCCGCGGAAACAGAGCCATCAAAATAATATTTTTCACTGAACGATGGAGTTTTTGTTATTACGTTAACAATTCCGCCTGTTGCACCCGACCCATATACTGAAGACGATGCTCCTTTTATAACTTCAATCCGTTCGACATCATTCATATCGATCAATGAGAAGCGCGCTGCGATATCGGTTGAAGTAACAATCCTGATTCCGTCGATAAGAGTGACAATATTTTCTCTCGATAATCCTCGTATATTTACCTCCGTTCCCCAGATACCATCGCGAATAAGTGAAATGCCGGATTCTTTTTTAAGTGCATCCGGGAGAGAGTAAAAAGGTTTTTCCTGGAGCTGATTGCTGCCGACAATTATTTCAGAGTATGCGGAGTTCCTAAGGTAATTTCCCATGCGGTCTGTAGTTACTACTATTTCATCGAGCTCCAGGGGTGAAGAGCTTATCCGAAAATTTCTTGATGAAATTCCTGATCCGATTATGATGGTGTCGGTAATGGATTTATATCCAGGATTGGATACTTTTACAAGGTATTTACCAAAGGGAATATTCTCAATCCTGTAATTGCCCTGACTATCGGTATAATCCAGATAATTATAGTTTATGAAAATGAGCACTCCTGCCACTGGATTATTACCCTGATCGCTTATCCTCCCAACTACTCTACCTGATTGTCCAAATGTTATACAGGATATTAATATCAAACAAAGAAAAAACACCGACCTGGCGGAGACCATATTACAAAATCCAATGCATAGAACTACTTCCGCTCAAACAAATATTATATTAATTTGAAGCTGCGTTACGATTATTCTCCAAACGATATCCCAATAGCCTTTCCTACAACAAGGGCCTGGGTATCAGGTTTAACAAGTTTCTGTTTATTTATTGCATCTTCTATCTTCACGTTTTTAACATCACTGCCTTTCAGGGACACCATTCTGCCGAATTTTTTATTAGCTGCAAGCTCAACCGCAAAGGCTCCGAATTTTGTGGATAAAATCCTGTCATATGGGGTAGGACTTCCGCCTCTCTGCAGATGTCCAAGTACAGTTACCCGTGTTTCTCTCCCTGTGTTAAGCTCAATGTTTTTGGCCACTACTGCACCGATTCCGCCAAGCTGGATAGGATCAGATCTTTTTATATCGGTACTTTTAACTACCATTTTTCCATCAAATGATTTTGCGCCTTCGGCAACACAAACAAGACTGAATTTTTTTCCTGCCAGTTCACGCTGCAGAATTTTATCATATATTTTCTGCCATGAGAAAGGAATTTCCGGGATTAATATAATATCGGCCCCGCCGGCAAGACCTCCATTTAATGCAATCCATCCTGCATAGCGTCCCATTACTTCAACAACAATAACCCGGTGATGGGATGAAGCGGTTGTATGCAGCCTGTCCAATGCTTCGGAAACAACATATACAGCTGAATCATGTCCGAAAGTAAGATCGGTGGCATCGAGGTCATTATCAATTGTCTTTGGAACCCCTATTATATTCATTCCCATTTTCCCAAGTCTGTGGGATATATGCATTGTGCCGTCTCCGCCGATAGCAATTAGGGCATCAAGATTCCATGCTTCATAGTTCCTGAGAGCAGCTTGAGATTTATCGACTATTTCAATTTCTTTATCTCTCGCTACCGGATAACGGAATGGATCACCCTTATTTGATGATCCTAATATTGTTCCGCCCATGGCCAGAATGCCTGAGACATCTTCATTATATAGTTCTTTGGCACGTCCTTCAACAAGTCCCTCAAAGCCGTCAAGAATACCAAAGACAGACATTCCGTAATCCTGTGCCGGTTTGGTAACTCCGCGGATAACTGCATTTAAACCGGGACAGTCCCCTCCCCCGGTCAGGATTCCGATCCTTTTTACTTTTTTAGACTTTGCCATTTTGTTCCCTTCAAACTTGATTCAATATTTTTTTTGTTGTTTTAAAATGCTCTTTTACAATTTCCTTCAACTTATCCCATCCGTACTGTTTTAGAAGCTCCCCGGCAGCTTTATCTACTGCGTCCGAAGCTCCTTTAGGTATTGTTACATTCAACTTTTTTTCCTGAAGGATGAACCACCTGTTAAGTTCATTCCTTGCTAATATCGAAGCAGCAGCAACTGCAGTGTATTTTTCCGCCTTATTATACTGATACAGATTAATTTTCTTTCCTTTTTCGAAAAGAGTGTTTTTTATCAGGCTTTCATCTCCGAACTTATCGCTGATTGCTATGCCGGCATCATGCTTTGAAAGAATATTTTCCATTGCCCGCGAATGACCCCAAGCCAGCAGCCTGTTAAGATTCCCGAACCTGGAATAAAGCTCATTGTATTTTTGCGGTGAAATAAAAACTACAGCCCACTTATCACCGGTAATTTTCTTAATAGATGCGGAAAGCTTTGAAACAGCAGAACCGGATAAAAGTTTGCTGTCTCTTACACCTAAGGACTTTAGTTCAGAACTAATTTCTTTATCTACAAGAACCGCAGCAATTACCAGGGGTCCGAAATAATCTCCTTTTCCTGATTCATCAGTGCCTATATATTCTTCCGGTTCGGTAATTTCAACATTACTAAATTCAAAGAACTTTTTACCGAATATAATTTCTTCAGTCATTTTGAAAAGATTTCCACTCTTATTACCCTGGATTACTGTTTTTACCCCTTTAATCCCAAAATAAACCATTATTTTTAATTTTTCGCTGGTATTCCGGATATTTGATTCGAAGCAATAATTACCTTCTTCAGCTTCTGAAACTATCAAACCCTCCTGCCTGAGAAGACTGATATATTTATTTATTTGATTTTTCGCAGTAATCTGATAATTCATAACAATTAATAACAAAATTACTCAAATCAATCTAATTTTTGAAGCGTGGCACGATTTATTATGCATTAAGGCGGAGAAATATGTTGTTATTTGCATTAAAGGATGTTACTTTAAAATTATTGAACGTAGGTTTAATTATGAGATCGTTAAAAATATTTCTGTTGTCTGCTGTGGTTTTAATGCCTGCTATTTATGCGCAGCAGGAGACAGCAAAATCTGATAACGAAATTATTAATTCCGCCGTTTCCAGACTGCAGCAGAAAGTTCTTTTAGATGATAAACAGGCAGCTAATATCAACAGCCTGCTTATCCGGAATATCAGCAGCCTTACGGATGCCTCAACCAGGAATGCCGCTTTGGAGCAGGCAAAAGCTAAAGTCGAATTAATGCTTGATGCACGTCAGAAAGCAAAGTATGAAATTATTAAAGAAGACTGGTGGGGCAAACTGAGCAAGGAAATCGCCCTTGCTGCATCTGATTAGGTTAACTGCAGCGGCAGCTCATCAATTTTTGTTTTTAATTCCGTTTCACTGAATGGTTTGATAAGATAACCATGAGGTGAGACCATGGCCGCCTCCCTGAAAGTAATTTCATCCGAAAACGAAGAAAGAAAGATTACCGGAATGCTGTTTTCCATTCTAATTATTCTGGCCGCTTCTACTCCGTCCAAATCTCCCTTAAGCAGTATATCCATCAAAACAAGATCTGGCTTGAATTTATCTGCAATACGAATGGCATCCTCACCGGTAGATGCAATCCCTGAAATTGCATAGCCAAGCTTGATCAGCCTCGTCTGAATATCAAGGGCTATTATACTTTCGTCCTCTACAATTAAAATACTCTTGATTGACACTAATGAACCTTGTTTTTACACTTTAAAATTAATGTTTGAGCGGCATATTGTATGTGACAGCGAATTATAATCTGACACACAACATATACGGGAATCTGAACTGGTGTGATTATAATAAAAAAGTCCGGTAAACCGGACTTTTAACTTTACTTTTGCAAATGATGCAAATCATTTACTTTTAGCATTTGACATTATTTAAGAAGAAGCATTTTTTTTGAATATACCTTACCCTCTGCAATAAGGCTGTAAAGGTATATTCCGCTTGACAGACTTTTACTAAAATTTTCTGTATTTATTTCCACCTGGTGCCACCCTGCTTCTAATTGCTCATTAAGAATAACAGCAATTTCATTTCCCGTTACATCATAGAGCTTTAATGTTACATGAGCAGCTGCCGGGATTGAAAATTTAATTTTGGTAGACGGGTTAAAGGGATTTGGATAATTCTGTGCGAGTATAAATTGCTCCGGAATATCCATGTTCACTGCAACCATATCAGATAACTTTGAGACACCGTTAAAATCCACCTGCTTAAGCCTGTAATATACCATACCGCTGTATTGATATTCATCTGTGTAACTATAATTCTGCCTTTCAGTGGTTGTACCTGTGCCCTTTACAAACCCGATCGAATTAAAACTTGTTTTATCAATGCTTCTTTGTATCTCAAATCCACGGTTGTTGATTTCCGAAACTGTGGACCACGTTAATTCCGATTTACCGCTTTTGTAAACAGCATTGAAAGACTCCAGTTCTACCGGAAGAACCGTAGCAAATAGATTTTTGTAAAAAGTAAAATTACCATTGTACTCACCAAGAATGAGATCATTCCTGGTATCACCATCGAGGTCAGCAAAAGATGGATGCGCATTTTGAGCTGCTTTAATGCCGGCCATCAGCAGAAGATTTTTTGTCCACACCGGCTCAGCAGGCGTACCTGTATTTTCATAAAAATCCACAGTCCCGTTAGACCTTCCGATAAACAGGTCGATATCCCCGTCATTATCAACATCATTGAAAGCAGGGCTGCATGCATAGGGAAAAGATACTGTTGAAAACACCTGTGTATTCTCGACAAATACATTATTACCGGTATTCAGATAAAATTTAGTTGTGCCGGCATCGTTGGAACCAACAAGCAGATCCTGATCCCCGTCATTGTCTATATCTCCGAATGCAGGCATGCTTGCATAGGTAACCGAGACATTTGAAAATACAGTTGTATTCAAGCTGTAAGTCCCGTTGTTATTTATATATAAATTAAGGGTGCCTGAAGAATAACCGGAAACGATATCATAATCATTATCATTGTCATAATCATAAAATACAGGGGAGCATCTGAAACCCGGATTTATACCGGAGAAACCGGCGGTTGCCTGAATGAAAGAAGGAGAATATATATTCCCTGTATTTTTTGCATAGAAGAATCCGCCCAGTGTGGAACCTGAAATCATATCAAGGACCAGGTTTCCATCCACATCCGCAAATGATGGCGTAGACCAGTCCGACTTTATTATCCTGAAATAAGAAGGATCATACACATACTGGGGACTTGCAGGGCTGCCGGTATTTTTATAAAAATAAAGATCCCCGTTATCCGTTCCGTAGATAAGATCATAATCATTATCACCATCCAGATCACAGAAAGTAGGATCTTTCCAATAGTTTGTTGTTTCGACCGGAGAGAATACCGTGTATTCCCTTGTCCAGACCGGTGCAGCTGCCGTACCTGTATTTCTGTAATAATAAACAGCAGCACCATCCCTGCCTATAAGAAGATCAAAATCTCCATCTGCATCCAGATCTGCGGGAGCAGGATAAGAATTAAGTCCGACATCAGGAATACCCGACACCAGATTATCATCCCTCTGGAATGATGGAGCAGAAGCAGTTCCATTATTTCTGAAACCCATAGTTATACCTGCTGTAGGCCCGCCGAAAAGAGATTCACCGATGCCGATAATAATGTCAAGATCGCCGTCATTATCAAGATCAGCAAATGCGGGTCTTGCATCTGTACCGATGGCAGCGTTAACAGCAGTAAAAACTGTATCGACTTTAACCCACACTGGTGTGGTGCTATCACCCTTGTTCTCGTAATACAGACATCCGTTATAACCGCTGATCACCAGATCAAGATCATTATCGTTGTCAAGATCCGCCAGTGCAGGATAATCAGCATTTGTAAACTGATATCCGTTCCAGTACAGGCATCCGAACATGGAAGTGTCCTTTTCAAAAACCGGAACCTGGTTAGTACCTGTATTCCTGAAGTAATCAATCCGGAGATCAATATTACCGAGCACCAGGTCAAAGTCGCCATCTGCATCAAGATCCCCGAAAACAGGAGCACTGAAATCCATTACTGTAACACCTGACGGGGCAAATACCGTTTCAATTTTCTGCCAGTTCTGGGAGAAAACGTTTAAAGGAATAAATGCAATAACCAATAAAACAAATAATTTTTTCATTCGTTTTTCCTTAAATCGAAAAAATAAAATTATAAAATACCCAGCTCCTGCAGAATGTTATCTGCCCCGCCGATTTTTTGAGTAACCCAAAGTATATATCTTACATCAACCCCGATTGATCTGCTGTAAGCTTCGTTCCATGCATAATCGTTAATAGTTGCTTCGAATGCACGGTCAAAATTTAATGCTACAAGATTTCCCCAGGCATCAAAAACTGGGCTTCCAGAATTGCCCCCGCTGGTATCAGTATTGTACAGAATTCCCACCGGAACATCATTCAGTTTTTTACTTACAAAATTACCAAAGTCTTTTTTGTTATAAAGCTCAACCAGTTTTTTATTTATCCTGTAGTCGCCTTCGGGAGTACCTTTTTCAACTACTCCGCTCAATGTGGTTATGGGAGAATAGTATAATGCGTCGGATGGAGAATATCCGCTCACGTATCCGTAGGTCAATCTTAAGGTGCTGTTGGCATCCGGAACAGATGATTCCCCTGCCCTGTATCTTTTAACTTCAATAAATTTTGAAAGCAGCAGATCCAGCTTCGGTTCAAGTATCGACATTCTGCTGTCGTAACCGGCCTTTGCATCTTCAACCTTCCTTACAAAATTTATGAACGGATCGTCAAAATCGGTCAGGGAAGCATTGGTAACAGCCTGTATAAATTTTTCTTTATTATTTATAAGTGTACTGTTGTACAGATCCTCTGCAAAAGATTTTATATCGCTGCTGCCCGGCTGAATGAGCGATATGGTTTCAGGATATTTTTCAATCTCGCTTAAAATTTTGGCAAATATCCTGATTTCCTGGTCCCGGTCAATGCCTTCATAAAGTTTTTCTATCCTTGCAGCCAGCTTTTCTGATTTTTTATTATCCTCCGGAATCTTCACTGTATCCACTTCATTTACTTCTTTTTCATTTTCAAGCAGCAGCTCGGCAAGACGGTAATATGAAAGCTGCCTGGAAAGCTGTTTAACCGCCGGAGGAAGGATTCCAAAATCAAAGATCTGATTATATATATCATCGATTTCACCGGTAATATTTCCATATTTCTCTTTGAGTTCCGCATTGTCATTAATGAAATTCTGCAGCTCCTTTTCCTCTTCCAGTTTTTTTGAGACCAACTTTATACGCTTCAGACCCATCATCTTTCCACGGTAATTTTTTTCAGAGTTTGCCAGGCTTTTAATTTTCGATGAAATTTTCAATGCGTATTCCGGATCATTTTCCCCCCGGGACTGATACATATTAATCATCCAGGAATATAAACTCTGCAGGAACGGAAGCTCATACTTTTCCTGGTATTCCACAAAACGGGCAGGCTGGTTTTTATATGTGCGTCCGGGATATCCGAGTATAAAAACAAAATCCCCTTCTTCAACACCGCGGGGATTTACCCGAAGATATTTTTTAGGTGAGAAAGGAATATTATCCTTAGAATAAGATGCAGAACTTCCGTCGGGAGCAACGTAAGCCCTCAGGAACGAAAAATCACCGGTGTGCCTGGGCCAGACCCAGTTATCAGTTTCACCGCCAAATTCGCCAATATCCCTGGGCGGAACGTAAACAAGCCTGACATCATTAATAACCTTATGCCTGAACAGGATATATGATTCACCCGCAAACATTTCGGAAACTTTACATTCTAAATCCGGATTTTTCGAATTTTCTTCTTTAACAATTTCCCTGATTTTACGCTGTATGGCTTTTGATCTTTGAAAGATATCATCCCCTTTTCCGGCAGCTTCCAGAACTTCGGCAGATACATCTTTGTATGAAACAGCAATGCGGCAGGTAATTCCTGATGCAGGAATTTCGTCTTCGGGAGTTTCAGCAAGAAACCCATTTTCCAGGTAATTCTTTTCAACACTGCTTGCTCTTTGCACTGCACCAAAAGAGCAATGATGATTTGTTAAAATCAGACCCCCGGATGACACGAAAGAACCGGTGCAGCCACCCACATTTACTAGTGCATCAATAAGACTCGGACCATCGGGATTATAAATCTCAGTGACATCAATTTTTAAACCGGCATTTTTCAAATTAAGGTTGTTGATCTGATTCAGCGGGTACATCCCTTCATCGGGCAGAGGAGAAACAAAGGCTGAAAGAACCAATATCACGGCTGAAAATAGTAAAACAGGTAATTTTTTCATTAGATTAAAAGGATTTTATTAATATTATTAAATATAATCAAATTATTCCCGCAGGGGAAGATTATTATTCCGGCAAATTATTTAAAAACTCAGACGGATAACTCTTTACCCGATAATCGCAAAAAATTATTTCTGATTAACTATAGATATTCCTTAAATATAACATTTTGCCGCGGTTGTGAAATTATTTTGATTCTGGCTCTAACCTGATCCCGGATTATTCTCATTTATTTCTCATAAAAATGGGAATAGAATGGGATTAGACCCGGATCAGAACCAGGTTAGATTGGGATCAGCTTCCCAATCAGATAATAAGATTGTCTTAAATTGAGATTATTATTATTGTACGGCAAACTTTAAAAAAAAGAGACGGTGTTTCTCCGTCTCTTAAATATTTAATGATTTAATGCAGGATCAGGACACAGTTTCTTTTGCCCGTCTGACAACCGAAACAATAAATCCTGCAAACATTACCAAAACACCCATCCAGACAAGATTTATAAACGGCTTTACGCTAGCAGTAATCGTAAGCATTTCTTTACCAGCTGTTTTGACCGCACCGTTTTCATCCGGATGACTTACAAGAACTTCAACTTTACCCGAGGCATCGAGATTCTGCAGCTGCACTACCATGTTTACATCTTTCAGCAGAAAAGA
>DJMM01000003.1:12438-46227 GCA_002435365.1 Ignavibacteriales bacterium UBA6490 | reverse complement strand
AACGCTGATCTTATTTAAAGGTAATTCCAAAGAATGAGGATTCATTCCACTTTCATTCCCCTGGTGGAAAAAATGTAAACCTGCTTGAAATCTGGTATAAGATTAATATCTTGCAGGGAAAAAAACAGGTTTTATGAAAAAAGTCAGAATAAAGAACAGTGGTGAAGAAATTCCCGTCGGAAAAATTGTTTGTGTGGGAAGGAATTATGCGGCTCATGCAGCAGAACTCGGCAACGAAATTCCTGCAAAGCCTGTATTATTCCTTAAACCTGCATCAGCTCTTATATTTTCGGGGGAGAATATTATCCATCCGGATTTTTCGCAGAACATGCATCACGAGGCAGAACTGGTTCTGCTGGTCGGCAGGGATTTAAAGAATGCCGGCAGGGCGGAAGCAGAAAAAGCAATTTATGGATTCGGTGTCGGTTTGGATATGACACTGCGGGACATCCAGGATGAGCTTAAAAAAAACGGCCACCCATGGACTATTGCAAAATGTTTTGATACATCTGCAGCAGTATCGGAATTAATTTTGTCCGATAACCATAATTTGGATATGAATGAGGAGCTTTCACTTTCCGTAAACGGAATTACTAAGCAGAAAGAAAAACTTAATATGATGTTATTTCCGCCCGCACAACTTATAGAATATATATCATCGATAATGACGCTGGAGCGGGGAGATCTGATTTATACCGGAACGCCGGCAGGAGTGGGCAGAGTTTCCAGAGGAGATAAAATTACAGCACAGCTCGGCGGTCTGGTAAGTCTTGAATGCGGCGTGATTTAGCCTCTGTTCAGTACAGCCAGGGAATGTCTGATAAGTTCTTCGATTGTAACTTCCGGATTTGAGGAGAGTAATTCCGCAGTAATTTTTTCGGCGGTGCGGGCATTATATCCAAGGGTACATAAAGCGGCTACTGCTTCAGAGCGTATATCGGGGTGGTATCCCGATTTACCGACAGCAACCGATTCTATTTTGGATTTGAGTTCCAGCACCATACGTTCAGCAGTCTTTCTGCCAATACCGGGAACAGATACTATTCTGGAAACATCCGAACTGTAAATAGCGGATTTAAGATCATCTGTTTTAATTCCGGAAAGAATGCTCAGGGCTATTTTAGGACCGATTCCATTAACTGAGATAAGCAGTTCAAACATATCTTTTTCAGCCTCTGTAGAAAAACCATAAAGCGTAATTGAATCTTCCTTCACAGCGGTATGTATAAAAAGGGAAATTTCCTTTTTATCCGATATTACTTCAAATGTATTGATGGAAATATTTACAAGATAGCCGACACCATTAACATCAAGAAGTATGCGTGTAGGTTTTGCAGAAATCAGTTTACCTTTAAGATGACCAATCATATCAGGAATTTATTATTCTTTCAGGATATTTTTTAATAAATGATTTCCAGTCAGCTTTTGAGTTAACCGGACTTCTCATTCTGAATGCGTGACACAAAGCTACTGCAAGCGCATCACTTTCGTCAAGTCCTTCAGGCTTTAATTTTAAGCTAAGTATATTTTTTATCATATATGCAACCTGTTCCTTGGAAGCCGCCCCGGATCCGGCTACAGATTTTTTCACTTCCCGGGGAGAATACTCGCTGACAGATAAATCATTATGAACTGCAGCGAGCATTGCTGTCCCCCGTGCATAGCCTATTTTAAGAGCTGACTGAACATTGCGCCCGTAAAAGGCTGTTTCAATTGCAAATTCAGAAGGCTTGTGCTTTTTAATAATAGTCTGGAGTGTATCGTAAATTATTCCGAGCCTGGCCGGAATTTTTTCTGATGCCGGGAGTTTGATGCAGCCATTCAGTACATGCCTGAAGGTGTTTTTATCTGCATCAATCAAACCATAACCGGTTATAATAGTACCCGGATCAACTCCAAGAATCAGCATTTAATTAATCTTTTGTTAATTCTTCAATAATGTCCGCATTAGTGTAGACATTCTGCACATCATCGCAGTCTTCCAGACTTTCGATCAGTTTTATTATTTTTTCTGCATCCTCACCCTTGACCTGTACCAGATTTTTTGCCACCCACTGAAGCGATGCATTATCAACTGTTATGTTTTTTTCCGAAACAGCTTTTCTGACCGATTCGAACGCTTCTATGGAAGTTTGTATAATAAAGAAATCATCTTCTTTCTGCAGGTCGTCTGCACCTGCTTCCAGGGATAATTCCATCATTTCATCTTCGCTTTTATCCTGCAGGGGTAATGTTACAATACCTTTTCTGTCAAACATCCATGCCACGGAACCGGTTTCCCCCATGGATCCTCCGCTTTTACTGAAAAGGTGTCTTACTTCGGCAACAGTTCTGTTTTTGTTATCGGTGGCAACTTCAACCATAACCGCAATTCCGGCAGGGGCATAACCCTCATAAGTGAGTTCATGGTATGTAACACCTTCGAGCTCGCCGGTAGCTTTTTTAATAGCCCGCTCAATATTATCTGCGGGCATATTGGCAGCTTTGGCATTATCAACCGCAAGACGGAGTCTTGGATTACCGTTGGGATCACCCCCGCCTTCCCTTGCAGCAATGGTGATTTCCTTAATAATTTTGGTAAACATCTTTCCTCTTTTGGCATCTATCGCTGCTTTTTTCCTTTTGGTGGTTGCCCACTTTGAATGACCAGACATTAATGATTCTCCTGATTATTGTCTCTTAATTTTATATCCTTAAACCTAAACTGGGGAAAGGTTTTAGCATCTTTTTCAGTCTTATCAATGGTGAAGGCTATATCAACCCTGCTTCCATTTCTGCTTATCATATCATAATATTCCCCCATGTTAAAACCGATGCAGTCAAAAACCTTTTCACATCCTTTCTGTTTCAGACTAACCACGATGTGATTATTTCCGACAATCCTGGGGTATCCGCTGACCTCCGCATTTTCAGAAACAAAAACAGGGCGCATATTACCAGGACCAAAAGGAGCGAACTGCTCAATTATTCTCAAAAACTTAGGGGTTATTTCCGAAAATTTCAACTTAGAATCAACATTTATTTCAGGTAAAAGCTTTTCGTTTTCCGTCATTTCCATAACCGCCTTGTTAAACCTAACCCTGAACTCATCAACTTTACTTATATCAACGGCAAGGCCGGCAGCCGCCTGGTGTCCCCCGTAATGTATTAATAAATCCTCACATTTTTTCAGCGCATCATAGATGTTGAAATCATTAACGCTGCGGGCAGAACCTTTGGCAACACCATCCATTGTGGTCAGCATAACGGTAGGCTTGTAAAATTTTTCCACAAGCCGCGAGGCAACTATTCCGATAACCCCGGGGTGCCAGTTTTCCTGGTGGAGAATAATCGCAAGATCATCTGAATAACCAAGGGATTCTACAAGTTCCAGGGCGTTAAAATAAGTATCCTCGTCTATTTTTCTGCGCTGAAAGTTTTCCGATTCAAGTATATCCGCAAGTTCCTGGGCTTTGGATTCATCTTCGGTAATAAATAATTCCACTGCACGCTGCGCATCCCCCAGCCTGCCCACCGCATTTATCCTGGGTGCAATAGTAAATACTACCTGCCCTGATGAAACATTGCTTGAAACCAGACCGCTTGATTTTATTAATGCGCGAATTCCGGGACGGGGATCTTCGTTTATCTGCGTCAACCCCGCTTTAACAAGAATTCTGTTCTCATCCGTAAGCGGTACAATATCTGCAGCACCGGCAAGTGCCACAAGATCGAGATAACGGAAAGGCAGTTCTCTTTTACCAATCCTTGAAGCGATACCCTGTGCCAGCTTAAAAGCAACACCTGCTCCGGACAGGTATTTAAATGGATAATTGCACTCCGTTTTAAGGGGATCAAGCACAGCAACTGCCTGGGGAATTTCATCTTTAGGCTGGTGGTGATCACATATTATCATGTCGATGCCAAGACTGCTGGCATAACGAGTCTCGTCAACAGCAGTAATTCCGCAATCAACTGAAATCAGCAGTGTGGCTCCAAGGCTTTTAACATAATCAATCGCCGGTACTGAAATTCCGTATCCTTCAGTAAGTCTTTTGGGAATATAAAAACTTACATTCGCATCAAGTTCTTTAAGAAAGAGATAAAGCAGGGCAGTTGAGCAGGTTCCGTCAACATCATAATCACCGTAAATGCAAATGGGTTCATGGTTCACGAGTGCGTTAAGAATACGCGCAGTGGCTTCCTCCATTCCATCCATCAGGTAAGGGTCGTAAAGATCTTCAAGCGACGGACGGAAAAAAGATTTTGCGCTGTAAAAGTTTGTTATCCCTCTTATTACAAGAAGTTTTGCGAGTGCCGGCGAAATATTAAGTGAATCTGCCAAAGATTTCACTTCAAATTCATTTGGTGTTTCTCTGAACTTCCAGCGTTTTGTCAGCATAGGGAATATTAAGAGAAAAAGCAGTTCGGTTCTGTAAGCCGAATTTTGTAACCCGCCTAAGGCAGGCGGCAATTATTTATCTTGTTCTGATGTTGCCACCAGAATCCAGCGATCTACCCGGAAGTTTAACAAAGCAGAACACCTTTGTTTCCTTTATGGAAAAAACTTCCATATTTGATCTTGCTTCGGGTGGGGTTTACCGTGCCAGTAATGTTACCATTACTGCGGTAGGCTCTTACCCTGCCTTTTCACCCTTATTCCTCATAAATGAGGAACGGTATTTTTTCTGTGGCACTTTCCGTAACCGAAGGATTGCTCCTCCGGTCCCCGGGTATTACCCGGCACCCTGTTCTGGGAAGTTCGGACTTTCCTCTGCCATTTTATGACAGCAATTGCCCAAACCGGACTGCTTATTCTCTGTTATTTAATTTTAAAAATTGTTTCAAACTACTGTTAATTAATTTGAACGTAATTACTTGCTGTAAATATAATAAACATGCGCTGAAGAAAAAACCTGTAAGAGAGGAACCATTCAAACCAATAACCCTGCAAAATGCCCCCAAAAGACAATGGTCTGGACAAAAGAGTTGTAAATCTGCCGGATGGAATGCAAATTATATTTTAGCCTGCGCGTAATCCGCAGGCTATATTAAAAATCAGGCTGGACCGTTATTCTGCTGCTTCAGCGATTTCCGGTGACACAAGAATTCTTCCGCAGTATTCACAGAAAAACAGACGGCTGTTCCTCCTTATCTCAAGCTGACGCTGGGAGGGAACAATATTATGACACCCCGAGCATGCAGATCTTTTGATTGTTGAAACTGCTTTACCCCTCTTTGCTTTCCGGATACGCATATATGCAGAGTAATCCGGTCGCTTAACTTCTTCCTCAATCTCTTTTCTTCTGCCGCGGAGCTTTGTTTCTTCCTTTTCGTTGGATTTAACTATCTCCTTTAAATCTGCTTCCTTTACCTTAAGTTCGTCTTTAAGTTCGGATAACTGAGGCTTGATCGAATCAACTTCATCACTGAGTTTCTTATTGAGATCGGCCAGCCTGTTGTTCTCCTCTTCCAGTCTGGTTATCTCTTCCTCGGTATGATCAATTTCCTTCGTCAGGGCGTCGTATTCCTTGTTATTCCTAACCTGGTATAACTGCGCCTTGAACTTCTTCTGATTTACTTTCAGCTTTTCCACAGTTTCATCGTTCTCTTCTCTCTTTAACAGCGACTCCTTTTTCTCTTTTTCCTTGGTATCGATTTCCTCTTTCAACCCGTTAATCTGAGTCTGAAGAGCATCTACTGCGTTCGGCAGATCTCCCCTTAATTCTTCCAGCTCATCAAGCTGATCGTCAAGTACCTGCAGCTGATACAGAATTTTTAACCTGTTGTACAATTTACTTTGCTCCTTACTTATTATAAAATTTGACCGGGTTTACATTTTCAGTAAACTTGATAATTCCAATATTGCTAAAACTTTCTTTCAGGTATCTCTCCACCGCATCAAGTGCAAAGATCTCTGTTTCATAATGCCCTGCATCCGCAAGAAAAATTTTTCCTTCTGCTTCCTGGAAAGAATGGTATTTAATATCTGCCGTTATAAAAATATCCGCACCGTTACTTACTGCATCATTTAAATATTCTGCCCCGGAGCCGCCGCATACCGCAACTTTTTTAACCGGTCCGTCCTTTCCGGCTGAATACCTTATATTCTTTACGCCAAGCTTTAATGATATATGTTCAATAATATCACCGGCAGGAATGGGACTACTTAGTTCACCCACGGCACCAATGCCAAAATTCCCGTTCTTATTATTCAGGGGATAAATATCATAAGCGGGCTCTTCATACGGATGAATTTTTTTAATCTCTTCAATTATTTTATTTATTTTCCAGTTATCTGCTACTACCTCAAGCCTTGCCTCATCAACAGTTTCCGACTTTCCTTTAATCCCTGTCGAAGGATTGCTTTTATCAGATCCCTTAAATGTTCCTTTTCCTGAAGATGTATAGCTGCACCCGGAATATTCACCAATAATGCCTCCGCCGTTGTCGAAAACTGTCTGTGCTATCTTTTCACAAATATTCTCCGGCGCAAAAACAACAATTTTCGACTGCCTGCCATACAGTGGAACAAGAAATTTCACATTGTTCAGCTGAAGCCTGGAGGCCAGTTCAAAGCTCACCCCGTCTTTTGTATAATCAAGATTGGTGTGTGCGGAATAAAGGGTAATATCGTTCTTTATAAGCTTTTCAATCAGTCTGCTTTTGCTGTCGGTAAATGTATCTATTTTTCTAAGGGGATTAAAAAGGAGCGGGTGATGTGTTAGTATAAGGCTGCAGTTTTGTTCAACCGCTTTGTTCAGTGCAGGTTCAGTCAGATCGAGAGTTAAAAGAAGTTTTTTTACTTCCCTGTCTGCTGAACCAACCTGGAGTCCAGCGTTGTCTCTTTCCCAGGCAATTTCTCGGGGAGCCCACTGTTCAATTCTGTCAAAAATATCTTTACATCTCATATCAAAAAAAATGCACTTCTGAGATTGAAGTGCATTTTATAATTCCTGTTCCTTTGCGTTTTCTGAAGTGAAACTTTTATTAATCAGAAATTTAAGCTTGTTGATTTTTACGTCCATATATAACAAGTAAAGTTAAGGTTTTTATTTATAATAATCAACAATCGAGCCAATTAATTTCCTGGTTCATTCCAATTATTATCTTCCTTTATCAAATCTATTAAAAGATCCACAGCGTTTTGTGACGAAATGTTCCTTCTTACGATTTCTTTTCCCCTGTAAAGTGTAATTTTGTCCACTCCGCTGCCCACATAACCATAATCGGCATCCGCCATTTCGCCCGGTCCGTTAACAATACACCCCATTATTGCAATTTTTACACCTTTAAGATGTTCTGTTCTTCTTCTAATTTTTTCCGTTGTCTCCTGGAGATCGAAAAGTGTTCTGCCGCAGGAAGGACAGGCAATATATTCAGTTCTCGAAATCCTTACCCTGGCTGCCTGCAGTATCCCGAAAGAAATTCTGTTAAGTAATGTTTCCCTGGTTTCCTTCTTTCTGATTAGATTTTTCGTGTAAATTTTACTGTCTTTTTCCTTTTCGAAATTTGCGGATGTAATCCATATACCGTCGCCGAATCCGTCAATGAATAAACCGCCTGTATCGGTTGCCGAATAAACTGTCAGTTCATCGGTCCCGGCATTCATTTTTTCCCCGCTGTAATCCCTTTTAATGATTACGGGATGTTTAATGCCTTCGTTCATCAATTCAATAAATGCTCTTCTCTGTTCAGCAAAACCATGTGCGTTATCCGTGGTAAGAACAATAATACACTGCCCGGTTGTTTTAAGTTTTTCCAGAAACGGGTAGGTCAGATCATCAATGCCTGTTTCAACAAAAATCATCCCGTCTGTACTGCTGTTTTTAAGAAATTGTGATGGATTAAGAAGCGGATAGCCTTCTTTATCAGCAATCCATTTCTCAAAAAAGAAAAGGGGCTTAAGGCCGGAGGGAAGCGGAAAATTTATCTTCTGGTTTCCGGCAAAAAGGATGTCCGCCGCGGTATCGGAGATCACCCATTTATCATCTTCCGGATTATAAGAATAGCCCGCATCTTTCAAAGCATGGGAGGTGATATTCCTTCCTGAAAAATCAGCAACTACAACCGGAAGGTTATGGCCCCCCATATTGCCTACTGCACCGGTATCTCTCCTGGAATAATTTAAAAAATCAACAGTAAAACTATTCAGAACCGGAATATGCTTGTGGGTTTCCCTCCCTTTATACCGGTCCCTTAAAATTGCAGCGACCGGCAGCTCAAATTCAGGATCCTCGGTAAGCGATACCCTGATGGTGTCACCGATTCCATCTTCCAAAAGAGCACCTATACCCAGAGCGGATTTAATTCTTCCGTCCTCACCCCCGCCCGCTTCGGTTACACCCAGATGAAGAGGATAATTCATTCCCGATTCCTTCATCTTGAGAATAAGGAGTCTGTATGCCTGAACCATTACCTGTGGATTGCTCGATTTCATGGAGAGGACAATATTACGGTAATCAAGCTCTTCGCAAAAGCGGACAAACTCAAGAGCGGATTCCACCATCCCGGCAGGATTATCCCCGAAGCGGCTCATTATCCGGTCCGATAATGACCCGTGGTTTGTACCGATACGCATGGCTGTTCCGTATTCTTTACAGATTTTCACAAGAGGATGAAATTTTTCGCGTATCCGTTCAAGTTCAAGCTGATAATCCCTGTCAGAATATTCCTTCAGTTCAAATTTTTTTTTGTCTGCATAGTTCCCCGGATTTATTCTGACCTTCTCTACTATCCTTGCCGCAATTTCCGCAGCATTAGGAGTAAAGTGAATGTCCGCAATAAGGGGAACATTATATCCTCTTTTTTTAAGCTCATTCTTAATCTCCTGAAGATTCTGTGCCTCAAGCTTGCTGGGTGCGGTTATCCTTACATATTCGCAGCCCGCATCAATCATACGGATGGACTGCTCAACAGTAGCAATTGTATTCATGGTGTCTGTGGTGGTCATGGATTGTATGCGCACCGGGTTACCGGCTCCAAGCGGAACGTCACCTATAAATACTTCCCTGGTTCTGTATCTTGAATATTCAGTAAGACTATTGCAAAACAATTGATTGTATCCGGTTATTATTTATTCCGTAAAAAACATTTATTTAATATAGAAATAAATGTACAGCGAAATTAGGTAATTCTTTATTCAGCACCGGCATTAATGCACTTCTGCGCACAACTGCAGCCGCAGGCATATTTGGAACTTTGGATTTAATTTATCTAATTTGCACTAAATCTATTAAATATTTGAATGCGCATCTCAGAACAGAAAATAGAAGAAATACGCTCTGCAGCAAACATAGTTGAGGTTGTTTCAGATTATGTGCAGCTTAGAAAAAGAGGGAATAACTACGTTGGCTTATGCCCGTTCCATACTGAAAAAACCCCTTCCTTCACTGTTAATGAAAGCAAACAGATTTTTTACTGTTTCGGCTGCCATACCGGCGGAAACGCATTTAAATTCCTGATGGAATTTGAAAAAATATCCTTTCCCGAAGCCCTTCAGAAGCTGGCTGATAAGTTTGGAATTACGCTGCAGTATGAAAAGGAACAGGATTCCGGCGAGCAGAGCGAACAGGAAATATTATATGAAATTAACAATGCAGCAGCAAAATTCTTCAGCGATAACCTGCTTAATAAAACCGACGGCGAGAATGCCCGCCAGTATTTTAATAAAAGAAAACTGAAACCGGCAACATTGCGGTCATTCGGACTTGGCTATGCGCTGCCTTCCCGTAACTCATTATACCAGTTCCTGCATAAGAAAAAGATCGATACCGAAAAGGCTGTCTATCTGGGTCTGCTTGGAAAATCAAGCGACGGCAAATATTATGACAAGTTTGCGGGACGAATTATCTTCCCTATTTTTTCAGCCTACGGAAGGGTGATTGCATTTGCCGGCAGAATTCTGAATCCTTCAGATACATCGGCAAAATATCTTAATTCCCCTGAATCTTCTATATATATAAAAGGAAGAACTCTGTACGGGCTTTCTGCAGCAAAAGATGATATCCGCAGACTGGATTATGCGGTAATGGTAGAAGGTTATATGGATCTTATCTCTCTTCACCAGGCGGGGGTCAAAAATGTGGTGGCTGTTTCGGGAACGGCATTGACTGATGAACAGGTCCAGCTTCTTTCAAGGTATACTAAAAATGTAATCCTTCTCTTTGATGCAGATACTGCAGGCGTGAAAGCCTCGATGCGTAGCATCGAAATTCTGCTTAAACGTGATATCGAGGTAAAAATAGTTTCGCTTCCGCAGGGGGAGGACCCCGATTCTTTTATCAACAATTACGGCAAAGAAAAATTCGAGGAGATGGTCTCCCGGGCAAGGAACTTCCTGGAATTCCAAAGCTCGGTTTATGAATCAATGGGAATGTTTAACGATGCCGCAAAATCAGCAGAGGCAATAAGAGACCTTGTAAAACCGCTGAGCCTTATCAGTGATGAGCTTAAAAGAACACTGCTGGTCCGTACTATCTCCCAAAAATTCAACCTGAGGGAAAAGCTTATAGAAAATGAGCTTCAAAAAATGCTCGATACGGCCGGGCGGACAACCAGAGCTGCCGAAAGAAATCCCGCCGAAAAAGAAAGCGGGAAGGGAAAACCGGCGGAAAAATTTAAAAATATTCAGCTCCAAAAAACCGAAAAAGAGATAATTGCCCTTATGTTCGAAGGTTCGGGGAATGTTATAAATTATTTAATGGAACATCTGCTGCCGGAAGATTTTATGGATCCCGTGCACTCCATGATTGCGGGTACCGTCTTTGAAACATTCCGGAATGGCGAAGATGTAATTGCTGCAAACCTGATCTCTAAAATCGAAAACGAAAGTGTTCAGAAATATATTGCGGGGATTACCATCGAAGAATATACTCTGAGCAAGAACTGGGAAAAAGTGGATCCCGGGTACGACGGGATAAAAAATCTTTCAAAAATAGCACATGACCTGGTAAAGAAATTCAAGAAACTTCAGCTTGATGAAAAAATATCCGCAAAAACAAAGCAGCTCAGCTCTGCTGTAACAGAGCCCGAACAGGCAGCACTGATGCTGGAAATAAACGAACTTAGAAAATCAAAGCTTTCACTGGATAAGTAGTTTCAGGCAGGCCTTGCTTCCGCGCAGAAAACCAGATCCCCCTGTGATAAAAATATTTAAATCTTATTTATATCTGTTTCAGAATGTGACATTGGATTGACTCTATCAAGAGGTGAGTCTGACCTTGTTCTATCCTCATTTAAATGGGAACAGAATCAGGTTAGACCCGGGTTAGATTCAGATCAGGTCGGGATCAGGTGCACAAACAGCGCGCAAGATTGTCTCGTTTCGGGATTCTCCGAACGTTCAATTTTCAAAAAACTGTTCAGCTATAAATCCGGAGGTTTTAAAGCGGATTCAGGAGCCCGGTTTATCCATTTCCTTTGTCCGCACTCTGGCATAGACGATCGAAATTATTACAAGTGCAATACTTACAAGCAAGAAGGATAAGATCTTATACAGTATGTCGCTGCTTGTCAGTCCGAATATGAAAATGTATACAAGTGCCATCATCAATGTGGCAGATGCCATCAGCCTGTATTTTTTATTGTTTATAAGCTTACCGATCACATAATAGATAAACGCAAGAGTAATCCAGGTAATTCCCACTACCGCAGTAGGCAGCAGAGAATAGAGTACAAAGGGTATAAATAAAACTGCAATCACCAGGTACGCATTACGAAGCTGCTCCGACTGCAGTTCCAGTCTCAGCTTATGAATATTAATCAGCCTTGCGCTTATAAGGGCAATCAGCCCGAAACTCAGACTCTGTATATTCAACTCGCTCCCTGTAATTATATACGCGCCGAGGAGAAAAAAGAAAATAAAAAAGTTAGCCACCACTATAAATCTTGACCTGAACCATAAAGCCGTTGATACCACAAGCAGACTTTGCCAGCACAGCAGTATATATGATTCCGGTGCATCGAACTTTAGTATTATGGCAAAACTTAAAGCTCCGTAACCGGCCATGGAGTAAAGGAATGTGCAAATTTTGCTTCTCTGCAGTATCCAGTGCCTGGCAGCAACTGAAAGGAGAAGAAGGGACACCACAAAATTAAAAATTGCCGGATACACTAAGTTGCCGTTAAGTGTTATATAGATGAACAGCAGGTAACCGGCTGCCGTGTTCAGAATAGCTTTAAGAACCGAATAATATCCGTCAGGCTCCCTGTTTTCGATTTGTGAAAATCCAAATATGCCCATCAGCAGGGGTATTATAAGTACAGTGAAAGAAATATCCTGTCTTGCCAGTATTTCCCTTCCGGTGAGCGGATTATTTATAAACCAGAGAAAGAACAGAATATAAATCACCGGTATAATGAACAGGCTAAGATTTTCCCATTTATACCTCTTTTCAATAATTACCGAGCCGGCCGACAATATAATAAGCACCGGTGCAATTACCCACATGCTGTCCGCCAGAAGGGCTGTTATTCCGGGCAATACAAAGGCGATTACGGTAAGGGCAGGCGAATTTTTTTTCAATGCTATAAATACACCGGCAATGCATATGATAAAGCACAGCGGGATGATAATACCCTGATTTATAATTATGGGATCGGCAGTGAAGTAATGGAGCTTTAGGGTTGAAAAATACACTATGATTAATCCGCTACCGGTCATATAGCCGGCAAGCGATTTCATCTGTTCTTTTTTCATAAAGGACGCGCCGATAAGAACGGCGCCCGAAAAATATCCGGCCAGCATTATCAGCACCTGCACAGGATTTTCAAATGAAAATGTGAGCAGATAAAAAACAGCGAACAGGAATGCAACAACGCCGATTTTACCGAACCATTGTTCCCCCAGCCTGAATTCCATATCCTCGCTGCTTTCTTTCTCTTTTTTTAACTCTGGAGCAGGAGTCTCCGGTTCAACAGGCAATGCGGCTTCGATAGCTGCTATCCTGGAATTAAGATTTTCCACTATCTCTATGAGTCTGCTTATCTCGCTTTTTTCGGAAGATGTATTCATAGCATTTACCAATAATTATAAATTTTAATTTTAAGTTCTTTCTATTTTCCTGACATATAAAAAGATTACAATCATCAGAAAGCTTATTATCAAAATAGCAGCAACCAGTCCGTACCTTCTGAAATAAAATTCATCGATCGCATTCTGTGCTTCACCAACAACCACACCGGCGGCGGCAATACCTTTATCCGTTACTTCGCTGAATTTCTTCTCGCTGAAAGAATGGATTATAGTTCTCGATTCAAGCCGTGCCTGGTGAATTTCCCTGAGCGTATACTTGGCTTCTTCAACCTCCATGCCTTTCTGCTCAGCCTGGAAGACAAGGTCATTTGCTTTTTTCTGAAGTGCAAGAAGGGTATCGATGGTACTGCTCATCCTGGCAGCCACCATATATCCTTTCTGACTATTTGTTTCAGAATGGCACTTTACGCAAACCGCCCCTTCCTTTATTCCCAGCAGCTGATCCTTTGCAGAAAGAATTTCATGGTTTCCATGACAGGTTTCGCACTCAGGGTATTTTGCCTTGTCGAATGCAGCTTTGTGCGGACTTTCCGAAAAAAGCTGGGCATTTATTACGTGGCAGCTTCCGCATACATTAGATACTGCAGACAGTCCAGGGGGCACTGCCCCATGGTTACCGTGACAATCGTTGCAGACGGGAGCTGAAATGTCCTGCTTTTCAAATACCGCTTTTCCATGGGCGCTTTTCTCATACTTTGCCATCTGGTCGACGGGTATATTGAACTCC
The DNA here is from genome assembly GCA_002435365.1 of Ignavibacteriales bacterium UBA6490. Taxonomy (GTDB): domain Bacteria; phylum Bacteroidota; class Ignavibacteria; order Ignavibacteriales; family Ignavibacteriaceae; genus UBA6490. The sequence goes on along the minus strand of DJMM01000003.1, from coordinate 32,485 downwards.
TTCATATACTCTTTATCGCTATGGCATTTACTGCATGTTGCAGGAATGTTAAGCTTGTAAACTGATGACCTCACATCTTTTGAAGAAAGGATGTTATGAGAGCCGTGGCAGCTTGCACATTCGGCTGCCTTGGGATTGCCTTGTTTATTAAGTTCGCCGTGAACGCTTGTCCTGTACTTTGTAAGCTGGTCAACCGGAAGTGCGGAATTGTAATTTTTCATATAATCGGCATTGCCATGGCATTTAACACATGTGGACGGGATGTTCACCGGGTAGACCGGCGACAATTTATCATTCACTTTTCTTATACCGTGGGCATTATGACAGGTTGTGCATTGTACTATACGTTCCGTACCGTTTACAGAAAGTTTTCCGTGAACACTGTTCACCAGGTTTTCATACTGGTCGGTTTTTACTGATGCCCCCAAAGCTGTCATTTTATCTTTATCTGAATGGCAGGAAGAGCAGATTTCGGAGATCTTATTGCCTTTGGGAACGCCCACAAAACCTTCAGATTTACTCATTGAAACTTCCATGTCATCGGAGTTTTTATTCCCTCCGTGGCAGTCGCTGCATGACAGTCCGTTTTTATAATGAACATCAGTTAAAAACAAGCCGGACGGAGAATCCCCAAGGTCTCTGTGGCAGTTTAAGCAGGAATCATCTTTTGCCTGAATGGTTTGCACAGAGAATAAAACAAAAAGGGCAATCACTGAAATTAAAATCTGTTTCATTATGTTATCCATCCGATAATGGTGAGAATAATTATGAACAATACAGCAAAGACTCCTAAATAGTTTATCTTCCTGTTAAGCTGGCCCCTGGAGCTTTTTGTATCCCAGAATGGTACCAGCAGCCACAAAACCCCGGCAACGGCAAACAGCAGCACTCCTGCTACTTCGCCTTCAATAAAAAGAATATGAGCGGGAAAATATTTCAGTGTCTGGAACATAAACAGGAAATACCATTCGGGTTTAATTCCTGCAGGTGCCGGTGCAAGGGGATCTGCTTTCATGCCCAGTTCTGCCGGAAAAAACACAGCCAATATTGCGATTATATTTAAAACTAATAACCACAGCAGCAGATCTCTTAGAAAGAAATTGGGAAAGAACGGCATGGTTTTTAATTTTTCTTTTTTGATAGAAGCTTCGATCGGTTCGCTCATACCCTGTCTTTGAACAAACAGCAGATGGAGGATAAGCAGAAACACAAAAATGCCGGGGAAAAGAGCTACATGAAATCCGAAAAACCTCGATAATGTAGCGCCGGTAACATCATCACCGCCGCGAAGAAAAACTTTGAGCGGTTCACCGATAAACGGAACAGCGCCTGTAATATCTGTTCCTACCTTGGTGGCAAAAAATGCCAGTTCATTCCAGGGGAGCAGATAACCGCTGAACCCGAATGCCAGCGAAAGCACAAAAAGGAAAAATCCTGTAATCCATGTCAGCTCCCTGGGTTTGCGGTATGCCTTTTCGAAAAACACACTGAACATGTGGATAAAAACGCTGAGTATAAAGAGGTTTGCAGACCAGGCATGAATTGACCTGATCAGCCATCCAAACTCAACTTTGGACATAATAAACTGAACGCTTTCGTAAGCCTGGTCTGAACTTCCCTTGTAATAAAAGAGAAGCAGAATTCCCGTTACTACCTGCAGGATAAAGAGGAATAGCGATACTCCTCCGAAATAATACCATACAGAGTGACTATGGACCGGAACATATTTTTTACTCATGAATTTTACCAGGTCACTTAACTGCAGCCTGCTGTCCATCCACGAATAAAACCTGTTATAAAAATTTTTCATATGTTATGAGCTTTTTGTTACGAGTATTTCTTCGTCCTTGAGGACCACCATAAACTTATCAAGAGGCCGTGGCGGGGGACCGGAGATATTTCTTCCATGCAGGTCATATTTCCCGTTATGACAAGCGCACCAGATAATCTTTTCATCTTTTTTATACTGTACGGTGCAATCGAGGTGGGTACAGGTTGCAGAAAAAGCCCTGAAGTCTTTTTCCTCATCTTTAATAACTATCACAGGCACTTTACCAAACCTGATGATCTTATAATCGCCCGTATTGAAGTCCTTGGCTAATCCGGCTGAAACACTGGATACTTTTACTTCTCTTTGTTTGGGCGGTTTCAGAAAGGAGATCACGGGGTAGATAGTAGCTAAAGCAAATCCGGCTAATCCTGTGGTGAGGAGATATTTAAGAAAGTCACGCCTGTTTTCTTTCTTAATTATTTTTCCATCTGATTCATTTGAGATCATTTTGCTCCTGGTTTTATTCTTTCGCTGCTTTTTTATACGGTTCAGCAGGAAGCACAAATTGTACCAGCGGCAAATAATTGATTTTTAGCTCAGAAACGAGGTGTGTTATATACCGGGTGTGAAGTGAATGTCTCTATTATATAATTTACTTCCCTCTCCACAGCGAGGGGTCAATATTATAGAATTTAATGATCCGGTGAATATGTCTTCTGGTCAGTCCGGCTTCTTCAGCAACTTTTGTTACATTGCCCCTGAATTTTTCCATCAGGAAGAGGAGATATTTTCTTTCGATCTCTTCGACGGCATTTTGTTTAAGATCCGTCAATGATTTCCCTTCATACCTTGATTTTGACGGCTGTACATTCAGGAGATGTGAGGGGAGGTCGATAAGGGTAATTTTATCATTTCCGGCAAGGGTAATTGCGCGTTCAATTGTATTTTCGAGTTCCCGCACATTCCCCGGCCAGTTATAGCTGCAGAGAACACGAATGACCTCATCTGTAAAACCGTTAATTTTCTTCCCGGAATTTTTAATATATTTTGAAAAAAAATGTTCTGCCAGCAGGGGTATATCATCCTGTCTTTCCCGGAGCGGGGGTACCTGAATATTAATTACATTAAGTCTATAGTAGAAATCTTTTCTTAATGTTTCCTTTTCGAGGGCAGATTGGATATTCTGGTTAGTTGCTGAAATCAGTCTCAAATCAACCTGAATAAGTTCATTTCCGCCGATTCTCCTGAGCTGCTGGTCCTGGAGAGTCCGCAGCAGTTTAATCTGCAGGCTGGAAGGGAGTTCACAAACCTCATCGAGAAAAAAGGTTCCGCCGTCTGCATATTCCAGAAGCCCGACTTTTTTATTTGCCGCACCGGTAAATGATCCTTTTTCATACCCGAACAATTCTGATTCAAAAAGATTTTCCGGAAAAGCTCCGCAGTTAACAGGAACGAAGGGATTTGTTTTTCGTTTACTTCTGGCGTGAATGCTCCTTGCGATCAATTCTTTTCCAGTACCGCTTTCCCCGGTAACCAGAACATTTACATCGGAACCCGACACGTTTTCTATCATCTCAAAAACTTTCATCATTCCGGGGCTTTTCCCGATTATATTATCAAAGCTGAATTTGTCCTCCAGCTGGCGGATAAGATTATTTCTTTCAAGATAAAGATTTCTCTGCCGCATTCCTTTTTCTATAATTATTTTGAGGTCTTCCGCCTCGAACGGCTTTTCAATAAAGTCGAATGCGCCGGCCTTCATTGCAGATACTGCGCGATCGATTGTTCCGTAGGCTGTAAAAATAATTACAGGTGTATCCGGTGCCAGGTTCCGGCAGACCTCAAGTATCTCCATACCGTCCTGGCCGGGCATAAGAAGATCGCAGAAAATAATATCAAAATAATCTTCCTTAAGAATTCGAACAGCGAAGGAAGGATCCGAAACAGGAACAGGCACACAACCCAGCGCCGTTAGAATTTTTGCACAAGCCGAGAGCATGTCCGGTTCATCGTCTATTATCAGTATTCTTGGTTTACTTTTCATCGTCTAAACTCACTTTCCTTGGCAATAGAATAAAAAATTTAGTGCCTTTTCCCTCGCTGCTCTCCGCACTTATGGTTCCCTTGTGCCGCTGAATTATGCTCTTGGTTATTGAAAGTCCTAATCCTGTTCCGGTATTCTTTTTTGTAGTAAAGAAAGGCTCAAAGATCCTTGGCAATTCATTCCTGCTGATTCCGATTCCGTTATCTTCAATTATTATCTCAAGACGTTCGACTGCTTCATCATCATGGATTTTAATTTTTTTATTATGTTCCTTCAGGAGTATTGTTATCAATCCGTTTTTGCTTATTGCATCAACTGAATTATTCAACAGATTAACGAACACCTGTTCGAGCTGTCTTTTATCTCCGGTTAAAAGAACAGTTTTACCCGGAAATATTTTATTTACAGTAATCTTTTTTTCACGGAAACGGGGATTCAGGAGGTACAGGCTTTCCTCAATCAATGATATGATATCCACAATTTCCGGCTGAAAAGGCATTCTTCTGGAAAAGTTTAACAGGCTTCTGGTATACTCGCTCACCCTGCGGGTCTGCTTTTTAATTACCTCAAGATCTTTTTTCAGACCCTGGATTTCCGGGATCTGCTGAAGCATAAGTGAATCTGCATGCGCTGAGATTACACCCATCGGTGTATTTATTTCATGAGCAACAGAATCAACTATTTCACCTATCGAAGCGAGTTTTGAAGAATGAAACAGCTGCTCCTGGTATTCTGTAACTTTTTCAAGATTCTTTTTTTCCTCGTCGGATTTTATGCGTTTCAGATTCAGGTAGTATATAATAATTGCGAAAGAAAGTATGGTAACAAAAATGAATGCTCCAAGGACAAAGAAGAGAAAGAAACGGTCCTTCAATCCTGAAATTACGTCCGGGCTAAGAGTTGATATTGCAATATACCATCTCTGGTTTTCGAGCTCGAGCGGTACATAGGCAAATATCTTGCCTGGTTCATCTCCCTTTACATGATATTCACCGTATGAGGGGACAGAGGATTTAACCATTTTGAGTTGCTCGGTAAATGATTCATGACAGGACCGGCATTCCTCCTTCATTTCATAAACTGAGTTAAATAGCATCTCCTCGTGCCTGGGATGATAAATCAGGCGTCCTTTCTGATCCAGGATCCAGATAAAATCGTTGTTTTTAAGTTTTATAGGAATTATAAAGTGCCGGATAAGAGAGTCAAAATTTACAAGGAATGCTATGTAGGAATTTTCGTTTTCGGCTTTATTTTCAATAGGCATATTCAAAGGAAGTATTATCAGGAAAGATTTTTCAGACCGGGGACTGTCGGGATTTTCGGGATATACATTAGAAGTAATAAAGGTATGTCCGGTGCTGATTTTCCCGGATAAATTAGGTAATTCACGGTCTACCCACCGCGGCGGTTTTTTCCCTGATATAAACTCATTTTGGGAATTGTTTCTTACTATTATAGATGAAATAATGCTTTGATCATAATTCAGTCTGAACTGATCGACAAACCGGTGAAATTCAATATGATTGCTGGTCCTGAAAGAAGGATTATTCGTCAGAAGCTGCATATCCTTCACAAGATGATTTACAAAATATCTAACGCCTTCAGTAACAACTTTTGCCATCTCAAGTTGCTGCTGCTGATGGTTTCTCTTTGCATCCTCCAGAGTAAGAGTATATATCTGGTTTGTTAAAAACAGAAAAACCAGTGCAAATAGCAGCAAAGAAGCTGAAAGAAGATATTTATTAATTCCTTTTTGCATTAAACAACTCAATCAGTAATTTGAGACTTAAATGTCCCGTGAATCAATATTGTGTGACAAGGATGTCGCTATTTAGAAAAAAAATGATTTAAAAGCAACAACATTTCTCAATTGTCAACTATATTTTATAATAAACCCTCCTATAACCTTGAATTTAACGAACAAACAGCGGAAGGGGGATTATCAGTCACATCCAAACACAATCGGGGCAGACTTTCAACTATTTAAAAAGCTTGCAAATCATTGCTTTTTTACAGGATAATGACCTCAGACGGGTATTGTTTTACATTGATTTCCCCTCTTCGCTTTAGTATATTTGTAAGTTTATTTGATATTTAAAGGATATATTTTTCGGATGGGATATTCCTCAACTCTTTTGCTTTTGTTTTTTCTCTTCCTAAATAATTTTCAAGCTTTTCCGCAGATAGTTTTTAATAATTTTCCCGATTATAAAATAAACCTGAGTGATTCGGCATTCTTTGAAATAAATTCCAGCCGTCGTATTATTCCTTTAAACGGTGAGTGGACAGTTTATCCCGGTAAAGAAAAGGAAAAGAAAAAAAATGTTCTGGTCCCTTCAATTTTTTCCGGTGAAGGCGAGCTTGTTTTTGAAAAATCTTTCTCTCTCAGCGGGAAAGAACTCACAGAACACAGAATGGAAATACATTTCCTCGGTCTTAATTATACAGCAGATATTTCTGTAAACAACAATATCATTTACAGGCATCCGGGGGGTGATTTCCCGTTCAGGTTTAATCTTCCCAGGGATATTCTTTTTCACGACAAGCACAACACCTTATCAGTAAAACTGAATTACCATCTTGATTCCGAGAGCACGATTCCCGTTAAGCAAAGGTTCATGTTTCCCAATAATTTTGGCGGAATTCTTAAGGATGTATATATAAAGCTTCTGCCTACTATTTCCATTTCAGATGTGGATATTTCATATTCATATGTTCCGGGAAAAAACACTGCTGATTTTTCAATAAAATCGAGGATTGAAAATAAAGAATTCAGAAGCAGCGGTGACACGCTGAATGCTGATGAAAATTTAACCTATCGTATTTCCATGAAAGCACCGGGCAGCACACAATTAATCAATCTCGGTAATTACAGTTTTGCCCTGGGAAAAAATGCCGAGAAGGAAATAAGTCAAAATTCTGTTGTTTCATCGCCACTTTTCTGGGATCCATCAAATCCGCGATATTATACTTTATATTTCGAGCTTTTAAAAGGAAACGAAATTCTTGATAAAAGAAGCAGGAGGGTTGCCATATATTCTTTGGTTACAGGGGGTGATTCGCTTCTTCTGAACAATAGCCGATTTAAATTAAACGGTGTTACCTATATCCCTTCTTATTATAATTACGGCAGCCTTTACTCTTATGAGAAGATGGCAAAGGATATCCGGATTATAAAGGAAGCGGGATTCAACAGCGTGAGGTTTGCCAAGACTGTTCCTCATCCATACCTTCTTTATCAATGCGAAAAAAGAGGTCTGCTTGCATTTGTGGAAATGCCGATAAATTCAATCCCGCCGGGACTGGCTGATGATGTTAATTTTATGAAGCGCAGCAATGTTTTTCTTAATAGCATGTACAATGCTTTAAAAGATTATTCCATAATTGCAGCTTATGGGGTGGGGAGCTCTTTCCTCCCGGAACTTGAAGGTCATGTTACATATATTAACGAACTCGTTTCATTTCTTAAAAGCAAAAACCAGAAAACATATGCCTCGTTTGCAGGATTGAAGATAAATGAAATTCCGGGATTGGATTTTTATGGAATAGAGCTTTTTAATATCTCTCCTTCCGAGCTCACTGATGATATTGCTTCACTTCAGCAAAGTCTGGGGTCTTCTCGTTTATTCATCAGTTCCGCTACTTATGTTGTAAGTGCCGGAAATACAAACGGGTATGTAAACAGATATTCGTTTGAAGCACAGGCAAAATATTTTGAGGATCTGATTGATTTTTCCGTGAAATCAGATATCTCCGGATACTTTATTAACAGCATGTTCGACTTCAGGGGGGATTATTCATCGCTCATTTCCGGTTACTCTGATGAACATATATACAGAATCGGAATTCTCGGAGAGAACAGATTAACTGACCGGCTGGGATATAAAATTATTAGCGCAAAACTGCATAATGCAGAAGTGCCCACCATTCCCATCGGCAGTAAAAAAGACAGTGCACCGATGATTTTCATTTTGTTCGGACTTGCAATTGCACTGCTGGTTGGTATATTAATAAATTCGGGGCGAAAATTCAGGGAAGATGCTTCACGTGCCCTGCTGAGGCCTTATAATTTCTATTCGGATGTACGGGATCAGAGAATTATGTCGGGTTTTCATGCCACGGTTTTAGCGCTTATAGTCTCTACTGTCTCTGCGCTTCTGCTGAGCAACCTGCTTTTCTATTTCAGGCAATCCGTCGGATTTGAAAAACTGCTTTTGGCATTTGGAAGCGGCTTTATTATTGATACCTTATCATATCTTGCCTGGAATCCGGCACTTGCGCTGTTATGGCTTTCGTTGTCGTCGCTCGGAGCTCTTCTACTCATTACACTGGTGGTAAAAGCCGGTTCTTTTTTTGTCCGGAACAAGGTATATCTTTCCGGTATATACTATATGGTTATTTGGTCATTTCTTCCGCTGGTGCTGCTTATCCCGATAGGGATAATATTATTCAGGATACTTGATACTGAATACACAAATCTGTACGTATTCATCGGTTTGGTTCTGTTCACATTATGGATATTATACCGTCTGATGAAGGGAATATATGTAATTTTCGATGTAAATCCGGGCAGTGTTTATTTCTACAGCCTGGTAATTATAATTATGACCCTGGGGGGAATATTACTTTATTATGAAGTAACCAGTTCGGTGATATCATATTTAACGCTAACACTAAAACAATATAAACTTTTCGGGTGATTTTTTGTATCTAGCCAAATTAGAAATACTAGGATTTAAATCATTTGCACAAAAAACACTGATCTCTTTTCACCAGGGAACAACTTCGATTGTTGGTCCCAACGGCTGCGGAAAAACGAACATTGTTGATGCAATAAGGTGGTGTCTGGGTGAGCAGAGAACAACCACGCTCCGGTCAGATAAAATGGAGAACGTTATATTTAACGGCACAGCAAACAAAAAGCCAATGGGTATGGCTGAAGTATCGCTTACCATCCAGAACACCAGGGGAGTGCTTCCAACCGAATATTCAGATGTGGTGATTACCAGGCGTATTTTCCGTTCCGGGGAGAGCGAATATCTTCTTAATAAGAACATCTGCCGCCTGAAAGATATTACGAATTTATTTATGGATACGGGCATCGGGGCAAATGCTTATTCGGTTATTGAGCTTAAAATGGTGGAAACAATTTTAAGCAACCGGGCTGAAGAACGAAGAACCATGTTTGAGGAAGCAGCCGGGGTTAATAAATATAAACTCCGCCGCCGGCTTGCCTTGAGAAAACTGGATGAGGTAAAATCCGATCTTATAAGAGTAGTAGATATAGTTTCTGAGATCGAGAAAAAGGTAAATTCGCTTGAACGCCAGGCAAAACGCGCTGATAAATACAACAGGCTGATGTCGTCTCTCCGCGAACTTGAAATGGAACTTTCAGAAAGGGAGTTTGCAAAATACAATTCTGAAAGAAGCGAATCTAAACAGAAAAAGGGAAAGTTTTACGACCGGAAAATAGAAATTGATTCGGGCATTTCAAGAACAGAGGATGAAATTGCATCAATAAAAATAATGCACAACGAGACCGAGCAGCAGCTCAAAATAAAACAATCCGAAGTTAATTCTGTTACCGGGCTGATGTATAATATTGAGAGGAATATTTCTGTTAGCGAAGAAAGAGATAAGTCATTAAAGAGAAATATAGAAAGATTCGGCGCTGAAATTGATGAGCTGAGGGGTCAGCTTGAGGAGAACTCAAAAATAATTTCCGCAAACAAAGCACAACGGGAAGCAACCTCGGAAAAGATAAGGACAAAAACCGGGGAAAAAGAGTTTTACATCAAAACTACCCGGGAATTAAAGGATAAACTTGACGAAAAGCGTGAAAAATTAAAAGCACATTCCTCGCTGTTGCTGGAACAGTTCAAGGATATAAATACCGCCGAAAACGAGCTTGGTAATATTGACAAGGCGCTCACTGAAAAGAACAAAAACATCTCACACCTCAACGGGAGAATACAGCAGCTCACCGGAAATATCGCAAAGACTGTCGGTTTTATTGAAGAATTAAACCAGGAAAAATCAGAGACGGAAACAAAGTTCCAGGAAGCAGAACAGCAATATACCCGGAAACAGGCAGAAAAAGCTGAGCTTGAGAAAAAGCTGAACGGCCTCAGGGAAAAAGAGCTTGAGGACAAAGGTATTCTAAACGGCATCCGTGACAAAATAAATTTTGTACAAAACCTGATTGATAATCTTGAAGGAATATCGAAAGGTGCAAAATTCCTTCTGGAAAACGATAACTGGAGCAGGAATGAAAAAATACTTCTTGCCCACGTCGGCAACTCGGAGGATAAATATCGTTTTGCAATAGAGGCATCTCTTAAAAACAATCTTAATAATATACTCATCGAAACGATCCAAGAGCTTAAAAGTGGCATTGAATATCTCAGGAGTAATGAGGCGGGCAAAGCATCCTTCTATATCTCACAGTTCCGGCAAAACAACAGAAGATCTATTATAAACCGTCTTAATGATTTCAATTCCAGAAGGATTATGTCAAGAATCAGCAAAGAAAAAGAATTTCTTGGCTGGGCCAGGGATTTTATTCTTGCCGATAAAAGATGGGGATTGTTTTTCGCCAGGATACTTGGAAACACTGCAGTTGTCAATAGTCTTGACGATGCGATTGAAATGTCTGAAAGGTATAATGGCTTTAACTTTGTTACTCTCAACGGTGACTATGTTGATTCAATAGGGGTAATTGAAGCGGGATCACCCCCCAGGCTTGACGATACACTGTTCGGCAGAAAAAAACTTCTTGAGAATCTAAAGGAAGAATACCCGGTTAGGGAAACAGCGTTACTTGATCTTAAAAAAAATATTGATGATATCGAACAGCTTCTGGGCAGCATAGACCTTAAGGTTCTCTCGGATAAAGGAAGACTTTACATCAATGACCTGGCCAATGTCGAAAAACAAATAGCCCAGTTTGAATTTGAAAAGAATAAAGCTGTTGATGAAATAGAGAAATCCAGGCAGGAAATTCAGGATCTCGCGGCTGAATCCAATAAGCTGGATAACGAAAAAACAAGATTGGAAACGTATCTAACAAAACGGAATCTGGAAAAAGAGGAAAGCAACCGAAGGCAGTCGGATCTGGAAGAAGATTTCAGCAAAACCGAAAATGAATTTGATTCTGTAAATAATTCGCTTAACAGCCTGAACCTTGAGCTGGAGAGACTGAACGGCGAAATTATAAACCTGGAGAATTCAGAAGAGAGGGCTCAGGACTCAATTATAAATATTAACCGTACCATTGAGAAAAGGGAATCAGATATTAAGGATTCAGAAGAGGAAACCTCGGCACTATCTGAAATAATAAAAGCAAATAAAACAGAACTGAAAGAAGCCGAAAACCAAAAATCGGCACTTGAATCAGAAGAAAGCAAAATAGAGCAGCATTTTAATTCTATCAGGGATGAAATCTCGGCAAAAGAAATTTATCTTCAGAAGCTGCATAAAGAGAAGGATTCGGTTTCTGATGAAATACATCTGCATGAGATAAGGATAAGCGAACTAACCATAAAGATGGCTAATCTTTCAGAGCATATTAAAGAATCCTACTCTGTAAATCTTGAGCTTAAATCTTTTGAGGATAACGAAACATTTGATTTTGACAGCAAATCCGAAACGGTACATGCCTTAAAACAGCAGGTTAAAAATCTGGGCCCCATTAATCTGCTTGCTTATTCTGAGTTCGAAGAGGAAAAGGGGCGGTACGAGTTCCTCAAAAAACAGCGTGATGATCTTCTGAACTCAGAAAAGGATATTGTAAAAACGATCGAGGAAATAAATAATACTGCACAGCAGCTGTTCACCGACACTTTTTCAAAAATAAGAGAAAACTTTGTCAATATTTTCAGGGGATTATTTAATCCGGGCGACGAGGCTGATCTGAGAATTGAGGAAAGTGCCGATCCGTTGGAAGCTAAAATAGAAATTGTAGCAAAGCCCAAGGGTAAAAGACCCACATCGATTGAGCTGCTTTCGGGCGGCGAAAAAACACTTACGGCCATTGCTTTACTATTTGCTATTTACCTTGTAAAGCCTAGTCCTTTTTGCATTCTCGATGAAATAGATGCCCCGCTTGATGATGCAAATATCGACAGGTTTACAAAGATCATAAAAGATTTTAGCAAGGATACACAGTTTATAGTGGTTACACATAATAAAAGAACTATGGAGGCTGCTGATACACTATATGGCGTAACAATGCAGGAGGAGGGAGTTTCAAAACTTGTGAGTGTGCGTTTTAATGAGGATATGAATATTGCTTCCTGAAAGTTTTAAAACGGACCTAGAAAGAAATGTATTACCATACTGCGCGTATCTGCTGTTCTGTTTTTTACTATTAATTATTCCTGGTGGCGATGCAAAGGCACAATGGGTAGGAAACACAGAAAAAAACACTCTGCTAGCCAGTAATTGTTCTGATCCTATAAATATTTCTTCGGCAGAGGATAAAATCGGCGGTTTATTTATTCTTTGGGAAGATAATAAAAACGGATTTCAGTCAGATATTAGTTTTTTGCATGTAAACGGGGACGGAATAGTCAGTTTCCGCACAGATGGGAAAAAGGTTTCGGAATCAGGTAGCAGCGGAACTAATCCTCTCTGTAAATCAGGTCCTTCAAATTCAGCTTACATTGTCTGGAAGGAAAGCGGTTTCGGCTTTGCAGAGCATATCCGGGTGCAACGGGTTTCATCCTCGGGAAACCTTTTGTGGGGCCCAAGCGGCATTAGCATTACTTCTGGAATCAACCAGGTTGGTGATTATTCAGCTTCATCAGACGGGAGCGGAAGATTGTTTATCGGATTTATGCCAAAAGAAGCTGATGCAGAGGGGGATTATGAATTAAAAGCACAGGTTTTAAATTCTAATGGTAAAACTTTATTCCCCGATGGGCTTTCGGTTTTTAGCTCCCCGAATAAGAAGACAAATATTACAACGGTTGCCGATGATTCCGGGAATGTAATGATTTTCTGGCTCGAAAATATTTCTGGTAAGACAGTTTTGATGGGTCAGCGAATGGATACTGCTGGCAAGGCGGGTTGGGGAATAAAGCCCCTAACACTCTCCGATCCATCATCAGACGTATATGCATTTAATGCAAAATTGTTTAAAACATTTATTTACCTTACATGGCAGACACAGAAATCCGACAAGGACATTTTTCATCAGCTTATGACTAATGATGGTAAAGTATTGTGGCAGAAATTTGGTAAACCGGTTATACCGCAGACAGGAGATCAGTCAAATCCCCAGCCATTGATTTCCGGCGATAATATTTTCCTTACATGGACCGATGACGGCGGCGGTGACAAAAATGTGAAAATTCAAAAGTATAACTTTCAGGGCTTGCAGTTATGGAATAAAAACGGAATTCCGGTAATCAATTATAAGGGGGATCAGTTCGGTCAGAAAATTCTCGGTGATGGAAAACGGGGAGCGATTATTACCTGGATAGACAGAAGATATGCAAATATTCATGGAAATATTTATGCGCAGAGGATAAATGAGGATGGGAAAAAACTATGGGACTCTTCGGGAATAGTGATTGCCTCTTCAAATAATACCGAGAAAAGTTATGTCTCCGTTATACCTGATGTTACGGGCGGGGCTATCGTTGTTTTTAAAGAGAAAAGGAACGGAAAGAATGCGATATTCGGTCAAAAAATATTCAATACCGGAACCTTTACTTCGCAAATTATTGCATTTTCTGCAGAACCGAAGGGGGATTCAGTAAAAGTATCCTGGTATAGCGCAAACGAACCTGGACCTGGGAATTTCAGCATTGAGCGAACCATACAAAACGACACCTCCGCCGGTACCTGGGAAAAAGTTGTCGATATCTTATCTGACGGCAGAACCGCCGCAAAATATTATGAGTATTTTGACAAACCCGGGATTCAGGGAACCATTTATTACAGGGTTGTTCATTCAGACAACCGTGGAAATATACAGCCGTCGGATATTTCCAAAGTAAACTATATGATCAGCAAATCGGGAATATTTGTTTCACAAAATTCCCCAAATCCATTTAATGACAGCACAATGATAAACATATATCTGCCGGAGGATCAGAAAGTCAAAATAGAACTTTACGATAGTCATATCGGGAGGGTAAGGGAAATCGAAAGGGATTTACCGGCCGGTATAAATTCAATAGAGATCAGGGCGGATGAACTATTTCCGGGTATTTATTTCTACAAGGTGTATGCCGGCGACTTTGTGGAAGTCAAAAAGATGGTGGTGGTGAATTGAATAAAAAGACATTTAAAATATTTGTCGATTTCGATGGAACGATAACCCTGAGGGATACCGGCGATGCGATCTTCTCCCGCTTTGGTGAAACTGAAAAAGTAAACGAAATTATCAAAAATCTTTTACAGGATAAAATAACTGCCAAGCAGTGCTGGATATCCTTATGTAATCTGGTTAATTACGTTGACAAAAATGAACTGGATAAGTTCATAGATACAATCGAGGTTGATCCGTATTTCCATCATTTTGCGGAATATTGCAGAATAAATGATCACGATTTTTATGTCCTGAGCGATGGTTTTGATTATTATATCGAAAGAATATTTGCAAGGGAAAACCTGCATGATATTAAATATTTTGCCAACCACCTGGATGTAACAGCAGATGGGAAATTAATCCCATCATTCCCTTACGAAGATTCGGGCTGTACAACTTCAGCAAACTGCAAAAGAAATCACATAATCGACAAGAGTTCTGACAGCGATTATACGGTTTATATAGGAGATGGGAACAGTGATAAAAGTACATCGGTATTCTGTGATTTTATATTTGCCAAAGATGATCTCCTTAAGTTTTGTGAAAAGGAAAGAATTACCTTCTTCCCTTATAATAATTTTAATGATATAATCGCGCGTCTTGAACAGCTCAATAACAAGAAACGGCTGAAGAAAAGATATCAGGCCGAACTGAGGAGACGCGAAACTTATATAATGGAATAAAATGAATAAAATATCTTCTTTTTTATTTAAATACCGGAGCTATACTCCCATCCCGTTCCTGTTGATAATGATCTTTTATGAAAATGCCAATCTTTGGAGCTTAACTATAGGTTTGATTATTGCTCTCATGGGCGAGTTCGTAAGGCTATGGGGTGTAAGCTGGGCAGGAAGTGAGACAAGGACAACCGGTACGGTCGGAGGCACATTTCTTATTATCAGCGGTCCGTTTGCACATTTGAGAAATCCCCTTTATCTGGGAAATATTTTAATATATACAGGACTCGGTATTATGTCGTTTGCCTTGTTCCCGTTTTTACAGGTTGCCGGCCTGTTGTTCTTTTACATGCAGTATTCGCTGATTGTAAAAGAAGAGGAAAAGTATCTTGCACAGGCCTTCGGTAATGAATTCAGCGAATATATAAAAAATGTTCCCCGGTTTTTCCCCCGGATTACTGCTTACAAATCTGTATCAGTGAAACAACCTCCCTATAATTTTAAAGCCGGTCTTAATTCCGAAAGAAGGAGTATTCAGGCATTATTATTTGTGTCGATCACGATTTTTTTACTCTGGTTTGTGGGAAGAGTTTAATTGGTAAAGGAGAATAAAATATTAATTATAGCCGGTGAGGTTTCAGGTGATATTCATGGTGCGGCACTCATCAGAGAACTGAAAACCGCTGATCCTTCCCTTTCCTTCATAGGTGTGGGGGGAGACAGAATGCGGCATGAAGGGATGTCTGTAATCGAACACATTAATAATATGGCGTTCCTTGGTTTTATAGAGGTTATAAAACATCTTCCGTTTATAAGAAAAGTTAAGAACAGGATAATTGATGCTGTAAAAAATGAAGACATTAAAACAGTCGTACTTATTGATTATCCCGGATTTAATCTTAATATGGCAAAACACCTGAAAAGACTCGGAGTAAAGGTGGTTTATTACATTACACCACAGGTGTGGGCCTGGGGAAAAGGAAGAATAAAAACAATCAGGAAACTGGTGGATAAGGTTATAGTAATATTACCTTTTGAAAAAGAATTTTTCAAAAAAAACGGAATCGATTCTGTTTTTGTCGGACACCCCCTGATAGATGCACTGAATTCATACAACTTTATTTCAAAAGAGAAGTTTTATTCTGAAAATAATCTTGATATAAACAAAGATATTCTGGCTTTGCTGCCCGGCAGCCGCAGGCATGAAGTCCTTGAAATATTTCCTGAATCAATAAAAGCTGCGAAAAAATTAACCGAAGAGTTCGGAATGCAAACTGTGGTGGCATGTCCCGATAATATTGATGCGGAATTGTTCGAAAAATATTCTAAAGAATATAATTTCACTATAATCAGGTCTAATAACTATGAGCTGCTTAAGTATGCAAAAGCTGGGATTATAAAATCCGGAACTTCAACTCTTGAAGCTGCTTTATTTGAGCTGCCCATGGTTGTTGTATACCGGACAAGCCCGTTGACATATGTAATCGGCAAAAATCTGGTTAGTGTTAAAAATATTGGACTTGTAAACATCATTGCCGGAGAAACAATCGTGCCGGAACTTATTCAGGACGATTTGACCGGGGAAACTATATACCGGGAAATCAGGAAATTTCTCGAGGATAAACACTATCTGGAGTCTGTGAAAAACAGATTAGGCACTATAAAAAATAAGCTGGGAAGCGGCGGTGCTTCATTTAATGCAGCATCGGAAATTATAGGAGTTCTGGAGAGTGCTTAAAAAACTAAACCGGGATGTAATGAGATGGCTGGGAAATTATATTCTTCCGGTAATGCTTGATCTGCTTTGCAAGTCTCTCAGGATTGAAATATTGAACAAACAGGTATTTGAAGATCTTGAAAGGATGAATAAAAATTATGTTTTTGCTTTCTGGCATGGTACTATGCTGGTGCCATGGTTTATCCAAAGGGATAAAGGGTGTGCCGCACTTATCAGTAAAAGCAAGGACGGGGATCTTCTGTCAAGGGTACTGGGGTTCTGGAACTATGAAATTGTACGCGGTTCAAGCAGTACAGGTGGAGATGCCGCACTGGGAATTCTTGTAGACCTGGGGAAAAATAAAAAGTGCATAGCTATTACTCCCGACGGTCCCCGTGGTCCGGTAAATAAACTGAAAGCCGGAGCAGTTGTTGCCGCAAAAAAAAGCGGAATACCTTTGATACTGGCGGGAACAGCGTATAAGAAAAAAAGAATTTTAAAAAGCTGGGACCGATTTGAGGTCCCGGGATTTTTTTCGAAAACAAGAATTGTATTATCAGACCCGGTATATATAGATAACAACCTGACTTATG
Organism: Ignavibacteriales bacterium UBA6490; assembly: GCA_002435365.1. Lineage (GTDB taxonomy): Bacteria > Bacteroidota > Ignavibacteria > Ignavibacteriales > Ignavibacteriaceae > UBA6490. Next base: position 15,365 of record DJMM01000003.1, on the reverse strand, counting down.
ATGAAACATCGGAAATTATCAGACATTGCGAAGAACAGCTTGTATATCTTCAGGAAAAAGCGGGTGAGTTTTAAATGTTAAAGATTGTGAAAATAGTTTTAATCCCGTTTGTCCCGATATATGCGGTAATTATTGCGGTCCGTAACAAACTCTTTGATCTAAAATTATTCAGATCAAAAAAAGTAAACGCAAATGTAATCTCCGTGGGCAACCTGACTATAGGCGGATCGGGAAAAACTCCGCTTGTTATTTATCTCCTGAATTTTCTTAAAGGCAAAGGTATATCAACAGGTGTGCTGAGCCGGGGTTATGGAAGAAAAAAGAGGGGATACTTGCTTGTTTCTGAGGGGAAGGAAATACTTGTAAGGGTTGATGAGTGCGGTGATGAGATGTACCACACCGTACTGGAGTGCAGTGTTCCTGCGGCAGTCTCGGAAAACAGGGTTAAAGGAGCAGAGCGGCTTATTGAAAAATCATCGATAGATGTTCTTGTGCTTGATGATGCTTTTCAGCACCGGTGGATCGAACGCGATATAAATCTTTTGATATTCGAACAGCGTTTTCTTACCGAGCCTGCTTCTATGAATAAATATTTGCTTCCGTCTGGAATTTTACGGGAACCTTTTAAAGCCGTTAAGCGGGCAGATGCGATTATAATCAACAGGAAATTCTCTAAAAAATCTGATATACCCGATGAGTACAAAGAATATTTCGGGAACAAAGCAATATTTACTGCTTTCTATAACGCAAAAGAATTCGTTGATCTGTCTTCAAAGGCAAAATATAATTTAACCGAGTTCAGCGGACAAAAAAGCCTTGTTGTTTCCGGGGTGGCAAACCCATTCTCATTTATTAATATACTCAATCAGACGAATGTTGACACAGGCAACCGGATGATATTCAGGGATCACAAACACTATACAATTGAAGAAATACAAAGAATAAGAAAAACATTTTACTCTACAAATTCACAATCGGTGGTTACGACCGAGAAGGATGCTGTCAAGCTTCTTAATTTTTCACGGGAGCTCGACGATATAGATATTTTTTACCTAAAAATAGAAATATTATTTGATGATGAAGCCAAATTTCAAAACTTCATCCTGAGTAAAACAGAAAGCAAAATAAATAAAAGATAAAAACTGGAGGAAATCTTAAATGGCGAAAAAATATGTTTATTTCTTCGGCGGTAAAAAAGCCGAGGGAAAGGCCGAGATGAAAGCCCTGCTTGGCGGAAAAGGTGCTAATCTTGCGGAAATGGTGAATATAGGACTCCCGGTACCTGCCGGATTTACTATTACAACTGAAGTCTGTACCTATTATTACAGCAATAAAAACAAATACCCCAGGGAACTGGAAAACCAGGTTGTCGCTTCTTTGAAGCGTGTGGAAAAAGAGATGAAGGCAAAGTTCGGAGATCCGGAAAATCCTCTTCTTGTTTCTGTACGAAGCGGAGCAAGAGCTTCAATGCCCGGAATGATGGATACAATCCTTAATCTCGGATTAAATGATGTTACTGTTGACGGATTAATTAGAAAAACAAACAATCCGCGGTTTGTTTATGATTCGTATAGAAGATTTGTGCAGATGTATGGCGATGTAGTACTGGGATTGAAACCCGTTGACAAACATGATGAGGATCCTTTTGAGATTATTCTTCACAAAAAGAAAGAGCAGAATGGTTTCAAACTTGATACCGAACTTACTGCGGATCATCTCAAAGAGCTGGTATCGGAATTCAAAGCTGCAATAAAGGAAAAAACCGGGAACGATTTTCCAGATAACCCGATGCAACAGCTGTGGGGGGCAATTGGAGCGGTGTTCGGTTCATGGATGAATGAAAGAGCAATAGTTTACAGAAAATTAAATAATATACCTGGCGACTGGGGTACCGCGGTTAATATCCAATCAATGGTGTTCGGAAACATGGGTGAGGATTCTGGTACCGGCGTTGCTTTTACCAGGGATCCCGCCAGCGGTGCGAACCTGTTCTATGGCGAATATTTATTCAATGCTCAGGGTGAAGATGTGGTTGCCGGAACCAGAACACCCCATCAGATCGAGGAACTCCAAAAAGAAGATCCTAAAATTTATAAAGAATTGGACGGCTATAGGAAAATACTTGAAAAGCATTATAAAGAGATGCTTGATATAGAATTTACAATACAACAGGGCAAGTTATGGATGCTGCAGTGCCGTGTCGGAAAAAGAACCGGGTTTGCTGCCATTAAAATGGCGGTGGATATGGTGAAGGAAAAACTGATAAGCAAGGAAGACGCCATTCTGAGGATTGAACCAAATCAGCTTAACCAGCTGCTGCGTCCGATATTTGACTCGGAAGAAAAAAGGAAGGCTGTACAGGAAGATAGACTTCTCGCGAAGGGACTGAATGCCGGACCGGGCGCTGCATCAGGACGGGTTGCATTAAGTGCCCAGGATGCTGAATTAATGGCGGCAAACGGAAATCCCGTTATTTTGGTCAGAATTGAAACATCACCAGAAGACATTAAGGGAATGAATGCCGCTGAAGGTATTCTGACTGCCCGTGGCGGAATGACTTCACACGCAGCTCTCGTTGCCCGACAGATGGGGAAAGTCTGCGTAGCCGGCTGCGGTTCGCTCAGAATTAATTATAAAGAAGGCAAGATTGAGGTTGAAGGTAAAGCAGGTGTGGTGATTAAGGAAGGAGACTATATCTCCATCGATGGAACAACCGGTGAAGTAATTGCGGGTAAAATTGAAACCAAACCTTCCGAGGTTATCCAGGTACTTTTAAATAAAACAATGAACGCCAAAGACTCACCGACCTATCAAACTTATGAGAGTCTAATGAAATGGGCAGATACTTACAGAAGACTGAATATCCGCACCAATGCAGACCAGCCCGATCAGGCCTCCAATGCAATTGCTTTTGGTGCCGAAGGAAT
>DJMM01000003.1:0-12425 GCA_002435365.1 Ignavibacteriales bacterium UBA6490 | reverse complement strand
CAAAAGGAATTAAAGTGAAACCAGAAATAATGATTCCGCTGGTTGGCCATGTTAATGAATTCAGGATGCAGGAAGATATCGTCAGAAAAATTGCTTCCGAAGTTATGAAGGAAAAGGGAGTAAAAATCAGCTATCTTGTCGGAACAATGATTGAGCTTCCCAGAGCCTGTGTAACTGCTGATGAAATTGCAAAAAGAGCAGAGTTCTTCAGCTTTGGAACCAATGACCTGACCCAAACGACATTCGGATTATCTAGAGATGATGCGGGAAAATTCCTGCCTCTTTATGTACAGCAGGAACTTCTGCCGTCCGATCCTTTTGAGGCAATCGATCAGAATGGCGTGGGTGAATTACTTGTAATGGGAACAAATAAAGGAAGATCAGCAAGACCGGATCTTAAAGTCGGTATTTGTGGCGAACATGGCGGCGAACCCAGCTCGGTTGAATTCTGCCATAAGGCGGGACTTAATTACGTAAGCTGCTCTCCGTTCCGTGTCCCGATTGCACGTCTTGCAGCAGCAAGAGCTGTAATCAAAGAGAAAAGCGGCACTAAGACCAGGGCTAAAAAAGCCGCGGCAAAATCAAAAAAACGTAAAATAGTATCGAAGAAAAAATAATTAATAACCGGGGAAGGCATCTTGCCTTCCCCATTAAAATATAAAGGATGTGAAGTATGAAATTGTCAGACTTCAAATATAATCTGCCCAAAACCACTATTGCCAAGTATCCTGTCTCCCCCAGGGATAAAGCCAAAATGATGGTTATAAATAAGGAAACAGAGGAAATTCAGAACAAGGTGTTTACCGATATTGTTCAATATATGGCAAAAGGCGATGTACTTGTTGTAAATGAGACGAAAGTGTTCCAGGCAAGACTCTTTGGCAAAAAAGAAAAAACCAACGCAAAAATTGAAGTCTTTCTGCTCCGCGAACTTAATGCGGATGAATGCATATGGGATGTTATTGTCGATCCTGCAAGAAAAGTAAGGATAGGCAATAAAATCTATTTTAATGATAAATTGTGGTGCGAGGTTATTGATAATACCACAAGCCGCGGAAGAACCGTTCGCTTCAATCAGCCCGGGAATGTTTATAAATCAGTTGAGAAAATCGGACTTACTCCCCTCCCTCCTTATATCAAAAGAGAACCGGAGAATTCCGATAAGGAAAATTATCAGACAGTTTATGCCCGGGTTGATGGTGCTGTTGCTGCCCCAACTGCTGGTCTTCATTTTACTTCAAAACTTCTGCAGAAAATAGAAAAGAAGGGCGTGTCAATTGTGCCGGTAATCCTTCATATCGGGCTGGGTACTTTCAGACCGGTGGAAGTGGAGGATCTTACCAAGCATAAAATGGACTCCGAATACTATGAAATTTCAGCCGCCTCCGCAGAACAGATAAACAAGTCGATACTGGGCAAGCATAATGTCTTTGTAGTGGGTACTTCAACTGCAAGAGCACTGGAAACAAGTATCACGGCAGACGGACTTGTAAAACCAAACCGGGGATGGACCGATAAATTCATCTATCCTTATTATGATTTCAAAATAGTTGACAAACTGATTACAAACTTTCATGTTCCGGAATCAACTCTGCTGATGCTTGTTGGTGCATTTGCCGGCACCGAGCTTATAATTAAAGCATACAAAAAAGCAATTAAAGAGAATTACCGTTTCCTGAGTTACGGTGATGCCATGCTTGTTATCTGATATGAAAGTTGTTGCAGTAATTCCCGCGGGCGGAAAAGGTATCAGAAGCGGTTTGTCTTTGCCTAAGCAGTTTATTAAAATTAAAGGTAAGGAGCTGATTTCTTATACCATCGAAGTATTCCAGAAATGTAAGGATGTCGACAAGATTTATGTTGCGGCTTCCCCGGAATACTTCCCGCTGCTGGAAAAATGCAGAAAAAAATACCGGTTCACAAAGCTGAAGGAACTAATTCCGGGAGGCAGCGAAAGACAGGACTCTGTCTATAACGTTTTATGTTCCGGAAAATTTTATGATGATGATCTGATAGTTGTTCACGATGCTGCCCGCCCCCTTTTATCAAAGTCGCTCTTAAAAAATGTTATTGCCGCGGCAAAAAAATCGGGTAACGGAGTACTGGCTGTTAAAGCAGGGGATACCCTTGCATCAGGAGAAGAGTACATAAAATCCTATCCGGAAAGAAAAAATATTTATTACATACAGACACCCCAGGTGTTCAGATATTCCGAGATCAGGGAAGCTTTTGATAAGGCTTATCAGGAAAACTTTATCGGTACAGACGAATCGATGCTTGTAAAGCGGATCGGGCATGATGTCCGGCTGGTGCCGGGTTCTTATTTAAATTTTAAAATTACTACTCCCGAAGATATAAAACTCCTTAAAAAATTACTCCCGGGAAAAGGATTGAAGTAAATTCCTGCATCAAAAGATTTTTGCAGCAAGCCTTTTCCTTCCCAAGTGTAAAGGAATTTTTTATATTTGAAAACAAGATGTTAACAGAAAGGATTGCAGAGTGAAGATAGTTATTGCTGCCGATCATGGGGGATATGAACTTAAAAACAAATTGTTCAGCTGGCTGAAGAATAACAATTATGACGCGGTTGACCTTGGAAACAGCAAGTATGATCCCGGTGACGATTATCCGGATTTTGCTGCTTCTGCCGCCCAGCAGATATCAGAAGGAAAGGCCGGTAAAGGAATTATCCTCTGCGGAAGCGGCGTAGGAGCCTGCATTACAGCAAACAAGTTTAAAAATGTGCGTGCATCTGTATGTCACGATACCTATTCTGCACACCAGGGTGTTGAACACGATAATATGAACGTTGTGTGCATCGGTGCAAGGATAATCGGGGAGAATCTCGCAATAGAAATTGTTAAAGCTTTTGTGGAAGCAAATTTCATAAATGAAGAACGCTTTTTAAGAAGGCTGGATAAACTGAATAAATATGATAAATAAGCCCGGAGAAAAAATGAATCCATTACTGGAATTAAATAAATACGGCCAGAGTGTTTGGTTTGATAATATCAGCCGCGGAATATTAAAGAATAATGAGCTGAAAGACCTGATCGAAAAGGATGGTCTGAAAGGCGTTACATCAAATCCCACCATCTTTCAGAAGGCCATCGGCTCAGGAACTGATTATGATGAACAACTTAAACAGCTCCTGGAAAACAATAGCCAACTTAATGCCAGAGAACTTTTTGAATACATTGCGGTTCAGGACATACGGGATGCCGCCGATCTCCTTTTTAACGTGTATAAAGAAACGGACGGGAAAGATGGATTTGTGAGTATCGAGGTGTCGCCCGATTTTGCATATGATACAAATTCCACAGTTGAAGAGGCCGCGCGGCTGGCTTCACGAACGGGCAAACCAAATGTTATGATTAAAATTCCGGCAACCCCCGAAGGATTACCTGCAATAAAGGAAATGATAGCACGGGGAGTTTGCATAAACGTTACCCTTATCTTTTCCCCGGTTGTATATGAACAGGTGGTGGAAGCTTATATAAGCGGACTTGAGGAGCGTGCCGCGAAGGGGCTGGATATAAGCAGAATCAGCTCGGTGGCCAGCTTTTTTATAAGCCGGATTGATACAGTAATCGATAAGGAGCTTAGCGGCATGGGCAGAAAAGACCTGGCGGGAAAAGCTGCGGTTGCAAACGCAAAGCTGGTATACAAGAGAGCAAAAGAACTGTTCTCGACCGATCGTTTCAAAAAACTTAAGAAAAAAGGGGCAAAGACACAAAGATTATTGTGGGCTTCCACAAGCACAAAAAATCCTGACTATCCCGATACTATCTATGTCGATGAACTGATAGGGAATGATACTGTTAATACAATGCCCCCTGCAACTATAACCGCATTCCGCGATCACGGTAAATTATCTCCTGCCGTGGAATCTTCACCCGAAGAAGCCCGCAAACATATGGATACTCTTGCCGGACTTAATATCGATTTTGAACAGGTTACTGCGAAACTGACTAAAGACGGAGTGGAATCTTTTGCAGCATCCTTTCATGACCTGCTGAATACAATTGAGCAGAAAAAGAATAAAATAGTGGGAACGGTATGAGGGTAACTCTGCCCGCCGGGCTTGACCAGCTTTACCTGAAGAGACTCGAAAAATGGGAAAGCGAAAACTTTGCCACCGGAGTATGGAAAAAGGACTATACTCTCTGGAAAGCAAATAAGGGGGATGATAAAGAATTATCCAACAGACTGGGATGGCTTACACTTCCTTCAGATATGCAGAATGTCGTTGAGGAACTTACCAGGTTTGCAGGTGAAATCAGGAAGGAATTTACGGAAATTATTCTGCTTGGAATGGGAGGCAGCAGTCTTGCCCCGGAGGTTTTGTTCAATTCATTCGGTCGGAAAGAAGGTTACCCCTCTCTTTCTATACTGGACAGCACACACCCCGATGCGGTAAAGAAAAAAATTGTCGATTCGGTGTCCGCACAAACATTGTTCATTGTTTCAAGCAAATCCGGCACAACTGTTGAAACCTCATCATTTATGCACACAGCTTTTAACGCTGTTTCAAAGTTAAAGAAGAATGCCGGTTCAAACTTTATTGCAATAACAGATCCGGGTACAATCCTTGAAACTTATGCAAAGGAAAATCAATTCAGAAGAATATTCAATACCCCCGGAGAGGTTGGAGGAAGATATTCTGCATTAACTTATTTTGGACTGGTGCCTGCAGCTCTTACCGGAATAGATACCGGAACGCTGCTGAACAGCGCTTCACAACTGATGAATGAATCAAAAAAAGACAGCACCATTAAGTTAAATGACGGATACAGACTCGGTGCAGCACTTGGAGAGCTTGCTCTGAACGGAAAAGATAAAATTATATTAACTGCTTCACACGGAATTTCGTCATTCCCCTCCTGGATAGAACAGCTTATAGCCGAGAGTACCGGGAAAGAGGGAAAAGGAATTCTCCCGGTAATTGAAAACGATCTGTTCCCTCCGGAAAAATATCACCTTGATAACGTGGTTGTTTACCTGCACATTGAATCGGATGAATACCCGGAAAGCGGAATTAAAGCTTTGCTTGAAAAAGGAATCCCGGTAATAGAAATTAAACTAAAAGATAAATACGACCTGGGATATCAGTTCTACACCTGGGAGCTGGCAACAGCAATGGCATCCACAGTTCTGAGGATTAATCCTTTCGATCAGCCGAACGTTCAGCTTGCCAAAACACTTGCCTCGGAAGCAATAAATGAATTCAGAAAAAAGGGGAAAACCGGCGGGGATGAGCCTTCTTTGAAGCAGAACAATATCCTGGCATACAGTGACAAAAAAAGCGGTGATCTAAAATCTTTGTTCGGCGATTTTATGAAAGATCTGGAACAAACATCATATGTATGCATTATGGCATTTGTTAATCCTGATGAAAAAAACGATTTTGAAATAATCAGACTTAAAAACATCATCGGGGAAAAATACGGTACGGTGGTTACAACCGGATATGGACCGCGGTTCCTCCATTCCACCGGACAGCTTCATAAGGGAGATGCAAATAAAGGCTTTTTTATACAACTGACATCTGACCCGGATAACGATATCGTTGTACCTGGTCAGGGCTATTCCTTCGGCCTGCTGATTTCTGCCCAGGCACAGGGAGATCTGAAAGCCCTGAAAAACATGAACCGGAGAGTCATACGGTTCCATTTTACCGGCAATACCGCCGAGGGTATAAACTCGTTCGGAAAAATTATCAGGGAAACTTAAATCAGGTCGCAGAATCCGACGCTGCTTCTTAATCTGAACTGAGGGTAAATTTGAATAAGAGTTTATTGTTAATTATCATTAAATTAACAGCATAAATCAATATGGTTTTTCCATATAGAATTATACCGGTTTTTCAGTTAAATCATTTTACCACCGCTTACCTTACGCAAATCCGTGGAGAAAGACGCAGAATAAGCGTAAAGTAAACGATATCCACACTACCGGCTTTAATTGTGGAATATTTGGGACTGTAAGGAAAATTACCCTTATTATGGTGCCAAATCTCATCGCGGTATAAAATTTTCTTTTATATTTGGTAAAATGAAATGATGAAATAAGATCCGATAATCAATGCAAAGACGAAAATTTATTAAATATGCCCTGATTGCCGCAGCCAGCCCGCTTCTCTATAATAATTCAGTGGCAAAAACTCTTAATAAAGAAAAAAAATTGCCCCGGACCATACCGGATCCTTCCTCCTGGAGCGATACAGAAATGAATATTGCATGGATAGGACACTCAACGGTATTGATTAACCTTTACGGAAATATTATTCTTACCGATCCTGTAATGTTTGAAAGAATAGGATTGTATTTCTGGGGATTAACATTCGGACCTTCAAGATACTCAGCCCCTGCCATTGAATTTGAGGAAATTCCCAGGCCGGATCTTATCCTGTTGTCCCATGCACACCTGGACCATATGGATTTTCAAACGCTTAAGGCATTTACCGAAAAATATCCCGGTCAGATAAACTGTATTACAGCATTCAACACTTCCGATGTAATATCGGAACTGGAATGGAAATCGCTGAGGGAAATTGACTGGGGAGAATCTGCCTCGTTTAATAATATAAATATAAAGGCTGTTGAAGTTCAGCATTTCGGCTGGAGATTTCCATGGGAGAAAGACCGTTCCAGAGGATATTATTCAGACGGCAGAAGCTATAATGCCTATTATCTTGAATGCAACGGCGCTTCCCTGTTTTTCGGCGGCGATACCGCATATACAAGTAAATTCCTGGAACAGGACATTAAGAATATTGATGTCGCCATTATGCCTATCGGCGCCTATTATCCATGGCGACGTAGCCATTGCACACCGGATGAAGCATTAATTATGGCGGCCAAACACTTACAGGCAAAGGTGTTTATACCGATACATTGCGCCACCTTTAAGCAGGGATTGGAGCCAAACGATGAGCCCCTTCAGTGGCTGAGCGAATCATCACCCGCATATAACATAACCGTGGGGCTTAACAGGATCGGTGAAACATACACACTTAGATGACGCCGATTATATTTTCACCGATAACTACTGCTGTTTCTGCAGGCAATACTGTTTTAAATTGTGAAATTGTTTTTTAAAACTTCGCGGAAGCAGTAAATGTCTGACAGAAAATACTCAGTTATAGTTTTTGACCTGGGAAATGTGCTCCTGCCTTTTGATTATGGTTCTGCTCTTCAAAAACTGGAAAACATCGAAACCGGCCTGGGTGAAATATTCCGGAATTATTACACCTCAAATTACCGGCTGCACCGGGATTTTGAACGGGGTGATATAAGCGAAAATTACTTTGTTAAGACTATGCTGAGGGCTTTGGACAACAAAATCAGCAGTGAAACTTTCATCTCCCTTTACTCCGATATCTTCACTGAAAATTCCGGGGCAACAGCACTTCTTCCTGTTCTCAAAAATAATTATCAGCTTGTACTTCTTTCCAACACCAACTCACTGCATATGCAATACGGCTGGAAAAACTTCCACTTCCTGAATAATTTCAGCAAGCTCATACTGTCCCATCAGGTAAATTCTGTAAAACCTGAAGAAAAGATTTACAGGGCCGTTGAGGAGTTTACCAATAAACCGCCGGAGGAGCATTTTTTTATTGACGATGTGCAGGAGTACGTTGACGCCGCAAGAACATTAGGCTGGGATGGAATGAGATTCACTGATAATGCGGAACTTATACAGCAGTTAAGACAAAAAAATATATTTTGATGTGATTAATCCCCTTTCCACAGATTTTTTTTGCCGGATTTCCGGGAGCCGCAAGCTTAAGCACATATTGAATGCACTGCATCCGTTTACTCTCCTAAAACTTGCATAAGAATATATAATGATGTAATTTATTGTTAGAAAATACTAATAAACACTATGATTTTCCTAAGGAGAGTCCTTTCGAACAGGTTCATATCTATTATTAAAACAGAGTATTCGTGTCTGTTTTCGGCAAGATTATCACTAATATCATTTTCAAAAATTAAGTAAGAGGTATATACATGAAAAAATTTACAACATTACTTCTGCTGTTTCTTCTTGTAAGTGTTCTTTCATTTGCGCAGGATAAAACAGATAGAGTAAAAGTGGGTGTTCAATTTAATCCATCCCTTTCTGCAAATGAATTCCCTTTTGAGAGGAGAATAAAAAGTTCCTGGGTAGCCAGAGGTTTATTGCGCTTCGGATTAGCCGCATATTTAAACGCCGAAGTTGGTGCGGGATACGGGCAGTATGCCGGTTATGCAACATTCCAGGACTATTACAAGACAATGATTGTACCGGTAGATTTTCGTCTTCTCATTAAATTTGCTGAAGCAGATACTTACCCCTATTTATTCCTGGGCGCCGGAGGCATGTATTATAAGGTAGATAACCTCCCTGAACTTACAAATCCAAACGGAGATTTCCCTAAAGAGGTAAAGGATAAGGGAATGGCCGGTTTTGCACCTGTCGGTCTGGGTCTTCAAATTGACCTGGGCGGCGGCGTTGCAATGGACCTGAATGCCGGCGCTTCTTTTACAACCACCGACAACCTGAACTATTATAAAGACGGCGATGCACCCGATGCCTATTACTTCGCCGGTCTTGGATTGCTTTTCGGAAGCCCCGGACCGCATGATGATGATATGGACGGCCTGATGAGCGATTTTGAGGAGCAAATTGGTACCGATCCCCTGAATCCGGATACAGACGGTGACGGATTAAAAGACGGACAGGAAGTAAATAAATACAAGACCGATCCCCTTAACCAGGATACAGACGGTGACGGCCTTAATGACGGAGCAGAAGTTAACAAGCATATGACAAATCCGCTTAAAGCAGATACTGACGGCGACGGTTTGAATGACCGTGAAGAGTTGATCGATTATAAAACCGATCCTCTGAAGAAGGATACCGACAGTGACGGTCTGACCGACGGCGAAGAAGTTAATAACTATAAAACCGATCCTTTAAAAGCTGATACCGATATGGATCTTCTGAAGGACGGTGAAGAGGTGATGAATTATAAAACCAATCCTCTCAGACCCGATACAGATGAAGATGGTCTTAAAGACAGTGAAGAGCTGTTAACCTATAAGACCGATCCTTTAAATAAGGATACTGACGGCGGCACTGTTAACGATGGACCAGAAGTTAAACGCGGAACCAATCCGCTGGATCCGGAAGATGATGTAATGAAAGTGGGCAAGCCAATTGTGCTTGAAGGAATCACTTTTGCTACAAACTCTTCGGAAATAACACCAGAGTCGGCAGAAACTCTTGAAAAAGCATTTCAGACATTGAACAACAACCCGGATGTTATCGTTGAAATAGCGGGACATACGGATAATGTCGGAAGCAATGCATCTAACCAGAAACTTTCACAAAGAAGAGCTGATGCTGTGAAGCAGTGGCTGGTAAACAAAGGTGTATCACCTTCAAGGATGGTTGCAAAAGGCTATGGAGAAGAAAGGCCGATGGCTCCGAACGATACTCCTGAGAATAAACTGAAAAACAGAAGGATCGAGTTCATGAGACTCAAGTAAAAATATTCTTTTACTTAAAAAAGCGGCTCACCATGAGCCGCTTTTTTTTTATCTGCCAGCTTGCCCGCCGGAATTTAAATATAAAAGCCGCCTCACAAGGGCAGGATCAGGTAAATTTGTTGTTTCTCACCGGTCCTGAGGACCGAATTTTAAAGTGCCATTCATCCTTTTATTGGCTGCATACCTCATTTTTACCCTCTGATAAATTACCGGATTTGTTATTTTTACAGCAACTATTTCCACAGGTTTAGAGAATGAAAAATAAAATATTAATTTTGTCCTTCCTTACACTTACCGGTTTCCTCGGATGCCAAAAAGGGAATGAGAATGTAATTATGAACAAAGAAGATAATTTTAAATACCTTACAGAGCAATTTGCCGATCTTGCCATACTGCGTTACCAGGTACCCGGATGGGATAAGCTCACAGCCAAGCAAAAAGTGCTTGCGTATTACCTGTATGAAGCTGCCCTCTCCGGAAGAGATATCTTTTATGACCAGAATTACAGGCACAACCTTGTAATCAGAAAAACCCTCGAAGCTGTGGTGAACAGCTATAAAGGAAGCAGGGATACCGAAGATTTCGGCAAGTTTATGGTTTATACAAAGCGGGTCTGGTTCTCAAACGGTATTCATCATCACTATTCCATGAGGAAAATTCTTCCCGAATTCTCGAGAGAATATTTCAATGACCTGGTGAATAATTCAGATGCTTCGCTGCTGCCCCTTGCCGAAAATGAAAAGCCGGAAGATCTTCTTAAAACCCTTATCCCCGTTATATTCGATCCCGATATAGATGCCGTAAGAGCAAATCTTGAACCCGAAGCCGATCTTATTAAAACTTCTGCTAATAATTACTACGGCAGGAATATTTCCCAGAAGGAAGTTGAGCAGTATTATGATTCGGTGGAAGACAAAAATGATACAACGCCGGTATGGTACGGCCTTAACTCAAAACTGGTGAAGGAGAACGGCAGACTTACAGAGCTGGTATGGAAAGAGGGAGGAATGTATTCGGCGGCTATAGAAAAAATTGTATTCTGGCTGGATAAAGCCGCTGCCGTAGCCGAAAACGATCTGCAGCGCCAGTGGATCTCGAAGCTTGCTGAATATTACAGGACCGGAAATCTGGAAACTTTCGACGAGTATAATATCCTCTGGGTAAAGGATACTGTTTCCACTGTTGACGCCCTGAATGGTTTTATTGAAGTATACGGCGATCCGCTTGGACATAAAGGCGCTTACGAGGCAATAGTATCAATAAAGGATTTTGAAGCCACTACACGAATTGCGGCAATCAGCAGTGAGGCCCAGTGGTTTGAGGATAATTCGCCCATCGCGCCGGAACATAAGAAAAAAAATGTGGTCGGTATCTCAGCCAAAGTTATAAATGTGGTTGTGGAATCGGGAGATGCATCCCCCTCAACCCCCATAGGCATAAATCTTCCCAATGCAAACTGGATCCGGAAAGAATACGGCTCCAAATCTGTTAACCTGGGAAATATAGTCTATGCTTACGATAAAGCTGCCTCCGAAGAGGTGCTGAAAGAATTTGCCTATGACGATGAAGAGATCAGGATTGCCAAAGAATATGAATCCCTGTCGGATAACCTTCATACCGATATGCATGAGGTAATCGGTCATGCATCGGGACAAATAAATCCCGGAATCGGAACACCGAAGCAGACTTTGAAGAATTATGCCTCCACCATCGAAGAAGCGCGTGCCGATCTTGTTGCCCTTTATTTCCTGCCCGATAAAAAATTATTAGATATCGGCGTTGCCCCCAACGACGAAATGTATAAGGCGGAATTTAACAAGTTCATCAGGAACGGGCTCATGCTTCAGCTGCAGCGCATCAAACCGGGCGACAATATCGAGGAAAGCCATATGCGCAACCGCCAGCTTATCTCCAAATGGGTTTACGAAAAAGGAATGAAAGAAAATGTTATCGAGAAAAAAACAAGGGACGGAAAAACCTATTTCGTTATAAATGATTATTCAAAACTGCGCGGACTATTCGGAGAGCTTCTGAAAGAAACTCAGCGCATAACATCGGAGGGGGATTTCAAATCTGCCCGCAACCTGGTTGAGAATTACGGTGTAAAAGTAGACCCTGTGCTGCATAAAGAAGTTCTTGCAAGATATGAGAAGCTTAACATAGCCCCTTATAAAGGATTCATAAATCCGGTTCTTGAACCTGTATTTACAAATGGTGAAATAACCGATGTGAATGTAAGCTATCCTGCTGATTTCACGGAGCAGATGCTTTATTATGCAAGGAACTATTCGTTTCTGCCGGTGAAAAATTGAGAGATATGAAATTGCCGGAAAACAGCAGTCCCGCAAAGGACGATTTACTGGCGTCTCTTACTATTATCCATGATAAAGAGGAGAGGAAATTTTATACCATAATAAATAATGAAGAAGCTTTTGTAAGCTATGATCTGCCTGCTGCAGAAAGGATACATTTCATAACTACCCTGGTGCCCTTCAGGTTCAGGGGAAAGGGGATTGCTAATAAATTGGTAGAAACAGCTCTGGAATATGCGGCAACCAATAATTTAACTGTATCAACCGGCTGCTGGTATATAAAAAATTACCTGGGGAGAGTTAAGCGGCAGTCTTCCGGACAAAAGTAAACTTTTATAAAAACGGCGGATCATCTGATCCGCCGTTTGTAATATAATCGATATCCTTTCCGGATTATTTCAGCTTTGCATCAAGCACAAAAGTGGTTCCGGTAAGTGCGCGGGAAACCGGACAACCGGCTTTGGCATTCTGAGCGAATTCCTTGAATTTTTCCTCATCGATTCCTTCAACATCACCCACTGTAGACATTTCGATTTTCGTAATGGTAAAGCCCTGCTCCAGTTTTTCAATATGC
>DJMM01000057.1 GCA_002435365.1 Ignavibacteriales bacterium UBA6490 | reverse complement strand
GTTAAATAATTATCCTGTAAATCCTGCTATCCGTCAGCTGACGGATGGAAATTGTGGTTTGTAAACGGACAGGTCACGTCTTCTTTACAGCTGCTCCATATACTAGAGCGTGACTTGTCCCTACTAAATTAACCTCATACTATTTTAACAGAGTCATCTTTCTCGACTGTACAAAATCATTAACCTTGATGGTATAGATATATACTCCGCTGGGCAGATTGCTTGCATCAAAATTTACGGAATACGAACCTGCTTCCTGATTCTCATCCACCAGCCGTGCTATCTCATTACCGATAATGTCGTATATTCTTATCAAGACTTTTCCGCTGCTCTTTACCTCGTAATTAATGGTTGTCTGCGGATTAAACGGGTTGGGATAGTTCTGTTCCAATGAATAGCTTAAAGCTTTGTCGAATGTTACTTCCACAGGGTTGTAATAAACAAAAGAGCCGTCATAATCTATCTGTTTCAGACGGTAATATATTTTCCCGGTAAGCGGATTATTATCCGTAAAGGAATAACTGCTGTTTCCTGCAGTGGTTCCTTTTCCGCTTACAAATCCTATTACTGTCCAGTCCTTTATTAATGAAGGATTACCGGTGGCTGGGGCACGTTCAATTTCAAATCCTTTATTGTTTGTCTCGGTAGCAGTTGACCAATCCAGCAGCACCTTGTCCCCAGTAACAGATGCATTGAATGAAGTCAGCTCTACAGGTACAGCACCGTAATAATAGATACCGATATCGTCGATATACCACCCATCTTTTTGGATTGAGCCATCGGTGCGAAGCTCAAAGCGCAGCCTGATCTGCTGACCTCCGAAAGCTGATAAATTAATTTCTTCCTTTACCCAGTTAAGCCTGGACCCGTCGTAGCAGGGCATTCCTGCCGGCACCTGTTTACCCGATCCTGATGCCGAACGGCTAAAAGTTCCCTGCAGTGGTGTCCATGTGGATCCTTCATTAGTCGATGCCAAAACCACACCGCAATCCCATTGGGCTTCGATATCATGCTTCATCCAGAAAGTAAGACGCGGGTTAAGAAATCCTGACAGATCGATATTGCTCTTGGAACTTAAGGTAACGGTTGCGCTGGCGATATAATTTCCGATCTTGCTGTCTGTATATGAATTTGGCTGAGAATAAAATGCAGAAGTTGTGGTTTCCCATACAGGCGATGACGTAGGTGATGCACTTACATTCCAGTAGGTGGGAATGGCATTTGATGTATCGGCAAAAGCATAAACCGGCATACCTACAACGAATGAGACTGTATCTCTTGCCATTATATTGCCGCCCAGACTTGANNTCTGCAGGGCCCAGAAGCCTCCGTCTGAAGAGGTGCCCACTTCCGGAGTCATTGCAAATATTTTTCCGCCGTTCAGAACAGTATCACCGTCGTACATATAATCATCACTGTTACCGCGGGTGGAATAACCTACTGTCTGAAGATCAGTGCCAACCTCATAATGGTTAAATTGAGTCATATCCGCGGCGTATTCTCTGAAAATTAAAGAGTCAGGTGTTTCATGACTCAATGCACCATAAGGAAAAATATGCAAGTTGCCGTAAGTGTGATAGTTCAATGCTGATTTTATGCTCTTCTCGGCAATAAAATTTTTCACAGCCCCGGTCTCCGGTTCTGAAAATGGTGCTGTTCCCCTGTAGGTATCTGAAGAGGGAGAAGTGCTGGATCCTCCGTTGGGAGCATTCCAGTATGCATAGGGTCCCCAGTTTCTATTTAAATCTACTCCATAGTAGCTGCCGTTGTTTCTTCTGTTTTTTCTCCACATACCTCCGCCGTTCGGATTGGTGCTGCGGTTATATTCATAACCGTCGGGATTAACTACCGGCACAAAAAATATTTCCCTGTTGTTAACAAGATACGTAACCTCTGGATTGCTGCCGTAGTTCTCAAGGAGATAGTACATGTAGTAAATGAGGGTCATCATTCCCTGCGGCTCGCGGGCATGGGTAAGCGCAGAAAATGAAACGCGCGGTTCATTTTCGCTTACATCCGGATTATCGGATATTTTAACTGCATAAAGGGGACGCCCGTTTTCGGTAACGCCTATCTGCATTTTCTGAGTTATAAGGTTTGGGAACAGCATGTACATGCTGTCCAGCTCCTGCCATACTTCGGCTAATGTATAATGTCCCCCCATAGACCCGAAACCGAATCCGCTTACATTGTAGCTGCTTTTGCTTTCATCGATAAATCTTTCTTTCTCGGCAGGACTTAGCTGCGGCAGCGATTCATAATATTTGTACCAGTCGTCGATTAAAATTTTGTAATTAAATCCGGTGGACTCAAGGATCGAATAATCTTTATCGCTAATAAATGTTATGATCGAATTATTCTTTGTAGTCTCTAAATGATCGAACTCCATGCCGGCACGCAGGAGGGTTTCAATGTCTGTTGATTTATCTAAAAATATTTCNNTTTTCATAGGAAATCCGGGTTGATTAATTAATAGTTATGAAGCGATATAATGGAAAATATCAGAATCATCGCATAAAAATAATTAAATAAACCTTATTAAAAAAAAGATTTTATGAGTACCTTTATCAGCTTTTATATGGTTTTGTCTGCAGTACAACAGGTTTAGGTGACTTTTTATAAGTTTATATTTAACTTGAAGCACATTTAATGAATTTATTAGAGGATTATATGCCAGATTCAATTTTACTTGAAAAAATCAACCAGGCTGTCGGAATACTGAATGAAAAAGATATAGATATGTGGCTTACGTTTGTACGTGAAAGCTCCACCATCCCTGATCCTGCCATGAGCATGATCGTTGATCTGAATGCAACCTGGCAGTCTGCTTTTATTGTCAGCAGGGACGGAGATACTGCTGCATTTATCGGCTCGCTGGAGGAGGATAAATTTGCGGCATCCGGTCTGTTTAAAACGGTAACCGGGTACCTGGAATCGGTAAAAGCTCCTCTCATAGATTATATTAAGAAAAAGAATCCTAAGAAAATAGCAGTAAACTATTCAACAAATTCAAACCTTGCCGACGGACTTACACATGGCATGTACCTTATACTTCTGAATCATCTCTCCGGAACAGGTTATGAGAACAGGCTTGTTTCTTCCGAGGAAATTGTTTCTGCGCTGAAGGGAAGAAAATCCAAAAGCGAACTTGAAATTATGCAGAAGGCCGTTAATGAGACACTAAAAATTTATGATGAAGTTACTGATTTTATAAAAGTCGGCAGAACAGAAATAGAGATTGCTGATTTTATGAAATCAAAAGTAAAGGAGAGAGGATTTTCATTAGCATGGGATGAGGACCATTGCCCTGCAGTTTTCACCGGTCCCGACACCCAAAGTGCACATACCGGTCCTACTGACAGAAAAGTTGAAAAGGGTCATATCTTAACAATGGACTTCGGCATTATTTATAACGGTTATTGTTCCGACCTTCAGAGAATGTGGTATATTCTGAGAGATGGTGAAAATGAAGCACCCCCTGAAGTGAAAAAGGGTTTTACAATAATAAAAGATTCCATACGCAAAGTTGCATCTGCACTTAAGCCGGGAGTTGCCGGTTGCGATATGGATGATATTGCCAGAAATTATATTACCGGTGAAGGTTACCCCGAATACCCGCACGGTCTCGGACACCAGGTCGGTAAAAATGTGCATGACGGCGGCGGCGGACTTTTTCCAAGATGGGAAAAATACGGCAACTCGCCATTTCTGCCGGTGGAGGAATCACAGGTTTATACAATTGAACCCAGACTTCCCGTGGAGGGATTCGGTACCGCTACAATGGAAGAAGAAGTTGTTGTTACAAAGGATGGCTGCAGGTTCATTTCGAAACCGCAGGATGAACTTATTCTTATAAGAAGCTGATCAGAATAAACAGTTTCTTGAATATGATGCATCGAGAAGTTCCTTATATTCTTCAAAAGGTATCTCGACGGCACCGAACATCTTTAAATGCGGTGTTAAATACTGAACATCAAGAAGAACAAATCCCCTGTCGATGAGGTGAGTAATCAGTCTTATTAAAGCTCCTTTTGATGCCTGGGATTTCAGTGAGAACATCGATTCGCCGAAGAAAGCACCTCGGAAGGTAACGCCGTAAAGTCCTCCCACAAGCTGATTGTCTTTCCAGGTTTCAACTGTATGAACGAAGCCTCTTTTGTTCAACCCCCGGTAAGCTGTTATTAACTGATCTGAAATCCATGTTTTTTCCCTGGCCGCACATTCTGTTACAACGCGATCGAATGAAGTGTCGAAGCGGTATTCAAAATTTTCCTTTCGCAGGTGACTTCTGAGCGAGCGGGGGAAATTAAAATTTTCAAGCGGAATTACTGTCCTTATGTTCGGCATATACCAGCTTATGCTTCCGTACCTGTCTTCAGCCATAGGGAATGCGCCGCTGGCATAGAGCCTTATCATTACTTCAGGATCCAGCAGATCCTGCGATTTTATTAAGCGGTCTGATTCACTCATCTATCTTTACCTCAAAGTGAATAATATCGAATCCCCGTTTTGTTTCATAACCGGCAAAAATAACACCGGTAAGTACAGACAGCATTCCCAAAAGGAACAGAATTGTTATTGTAAAAGTGAATGTATTATTAAGTTTATTTTCACCGAGTATATACTGGATACCGATAAAAAGAGATGTTAAAACAAATAAAGCAACAGCAGTGGTGTAGCTCAATACGGCATTGCGTACAAGCTTGATCCTTTCGATAAATCTCTTCAGCTGTACTGAAATGCTTTCAAGGCGCATGCTTTCTTCATTAGTGAGATCACGGTCCCCTGCCTTGCTTAAGAGTCTTCTTCTCTCCTCGGTCAATAACCGGGTACGCCCTGCAACAAGTGAATACTTGTTGTTCATTCCGAGCAGCAGAAGTCCGCATGCAGAAATCATGATTCCCGGTGCCAGCATAAGCTGTATTACTTCGACTATTGAAAAGTCAAGTTCCATCAGTTAACGTAAATATCCAAATTTTACTGGCTACAATATTAAAATTTATCAATAAAATCAACGATTATTTAGCATAATCTGGTTTAGGATTGGGGAAGGGATTTCCTGAATGGCGAGAATAAAGCTCTGCGTCTTTTTAATATGAAGAAAATATGGAAGACCCGAAAGCGGAGAAATTCATCAAAGGGACTTACCATGCTCATCAAATCATTTCCGCCTACGGGTCTATTAATATCTGTTAAAACAAAGTCAGGAGTATGCTCTTTCAGCAGTTCCTGAAGCCCGGCGTAGCCGAGTGATTCATATTTTTCAGTCTCATAAAAGAATGAAAGCAGCCGGTAAATCAGGCTGTTTTTTTTACCATCCTTTACTATCATCAGGTTAATCACTGATAAACTCCATATCTTAAGATTCCCTCAGGATTTTTATATATTCTGAAAGAACTGAATGGATCTGGCAGGAATGTTAAGACTCCCGATTTATTTATCTGCACTCTTTTCATAAAACTCAATAATTCCTGAATTGGCGATGAAAATCTATAAATAAATAATTTGCAAAAATGTGATATGCAGAATAGTGTGAACTGCGGTAAATTAGGGGCGGGGCGGGGAGGTTTTATTCCGGATCTATTTAATCATTTTTTTTAGTTTATTAACTTCATCCCTCAGACGGGCTGCTTTTTCAAATTCAAGGTCCTTTGCTGCCTGATGCATTTCCGAAACAAGCTGTTCGATAAGATCCTGCTTCTGTTCGTTGTCCATATATTTTAATACCGGCTCGCTCACTTTTGTAAATGAAAAATCCTCTTTTTCTTCTTTTTTCCTTATATCTGCAATCGAAGTGGAAGCAATTATATCTTCCATGCTTTTATAAATAGTTTTGGGTTCGATGCCGTTTTTAATGTTATATTCAGTCTGAAGCTTGCGTCTCCGGTTTGTTTCATCTATAGTTTTTTTCATCGACTCGGTAATTTTGTCAGCATACATAATTACTTTGCCGTTTGCATTTCGGGCCGTCCTTCCGGCTGTCTGCATCAGAGATCTTTCGCTTCTGAGGAATCCTTCTTTGTCCGCATCGATTATGGCAACCAGCGAAACTTCCGGAAGATCCAGTCCCTCCCTTAAAAGATTTACACCGACAAGAACATCAAAATCACCCAGCCGCAGGTCTCTCAAAATCTCAACTCTTTCAAGCGCATCAATATCAGAATGGATATACCTTACCTGCACGCCGATTTTATCCAGGTAATCGGAAAGATCCTCAGCCATTTTTTTTGTAAGGGTTGTAACCAGGGTGCGTTCTTTTTTTAATGCGCGCATTTTAATTTCACCGATGAGATCATCTATCTGTCCTTTCACCGGTCTGACCAGTATTTCGGGATCAAGAAGTCCGGTAGGACGGATAATCTGTTCCACAATAACTCCGCCGCTTTTTTCAAGTTCAAAGTCGGAAGGGGTGGCGCTTACAAATATTACCTGACCCAGCATTTTTTCAAATTCATCGAATCTCATGGGGCGGTTATCTAGAGCGGAGGGAAGTCTGAATCCGTATTCAACAAGAGTTTCTTTCCTGCTCCTGTCACCGTTGTACATACCCCTGATCTGAGGGACGGTAACATGCGATTCATCGATAACTACAAGTAAATCCTTTGGGAAATAATCCATTAAATTATAGGGACGGGATCCGGCTGTACGTCCGTCCATATGCCTGGAATAATTTTCAATACCTGCACAGTATCCTATCTCCTTCATCATTTCAATATCAAAACGGGTGCGTTGTTCTATCCGCTGTGCTTCCAGGTATTTCTCCTCCTTGCGGAAATATTTCAGTCTTTCCTCCAGCTCGCTTTCGATATTATATATGGCTTTCTGGATCTGCGCCCGGTCGGACACAAAATATTTTGCCGGATAGATAGCTGCCGATTCAACTTCGTTCAGAACATTTCCTGTTATTGAATCAATAATTGATATTTTATCTATCTCATCATCCCAGTATTCTATCCGGATCGCCTCCTCGTACTGGTAAGCGGGAATAATTTCAACAACATCGCCGCGAGCACGGAATGAGCCGCGTGTAAATTCTGTATCGTTCCGCGTAAAATGAATGTCTATCAGTTCGCGGAGAAGTTTTTTCTTGGGACGAACCGTTCCTTTACGCAGAAAGATGATCTGCTTTGCGAATTCCTGCGGCGCACCGATACCGTATATGCAGCTTACGCTGGCCACAACTATTACATCGCGTCTTCCTTCAATAAGCGAAGTTGCTGCTTTAAGCCGCAGACGGTCTATTTCCTCGTTAACAGAGAAATCTTTTTCTATGTAAAGATCGCTTGAAACAACGTATGCCTCGGGCTGGTAATAATCATAGTAGCTTATAAAAAATTCGACCGCGTTATCCGGGAAAAAAGCTTTGAATTCCGAATAGAGCTGAGCAGCAAGTGTTTTATTATGTGAAATAACAAGCACCGGCCTGTCAAATTCCTGTATGACGTTTGATATTGTAAATGTTTTTCCGCTGCCGGTAACACCAAGAAGGGTCTGGTACTTGTCGTTATTTTTCAGTCCCTTTATCAGCTGTTCGATTGCCTGGGGCTGATCGCCGGCGGGGGAATAATTTGATGTAAGACGGAATTTGCTCATTCAGTTATTTCTACGGCATGAAAATGATCCTTATGAAGATGCCCTTTTAACAGTACCGATTCAAGCTGACTGAAATTATCCGGCAGCGGCAGCGGAACCTGGACAGGGTACTCCACTCCTTTCGAATCTCTGCCAAAAAACATGGCAGTACCTGCTGAGGCATTCTGTTCCACTCCTTTTTCATGAACTACAAGAACCCTTATTTCCTTGTTTGCATTATTGTTTGTGTCAAAACCGGAAAAATCACCGGGAACGCCTTTACTTCCAAAATATGTAGTATAAATTATAAAAACGATAAGAATTAAGAGAAACGGTAGAAATAACTTCTGCAAGATTTTCATTTTTATCCCGATATTAATAAATAACCTTTAAAATTAGTAATTTCAGGGTACCCAGTGCAATGTAAAATGTGATCTATTGGGCTAAATGCAGATAAATTTTCCATCTTAACCGGCGGCGATTCCTCAAAAATACCTTTAACTCAGGGATGGGTCTGAGGTAGGAACCTGATTGTGCACCAGACCCCATTCTAACTCGGGTCTGATCTGATTCTAACCCGATTCTGTTCCCATTTTTATGAGAAAAGAATGAGATTTGATAAGGGTTTGGATGGAAGCAGGTTCAGGTAAGAACCTCAACAAAACGGCAAAATTATCTGTTAATAGAATATAATATTTGTTTGATTACAGGTTAAGGAAAATCAGCCGGATTTATCGCCGGAAATATCGATTAAATGAGTGCGGGTACTTATTGTTTTATATAACCTCTTTCAGGCAGATGCCCGCAGTTTTTATTAAAAAACAGGGGGATTACTTTTAAACTTTTCTTAATCTTTCAGTGTTTACACCCAGCCTCTTAGCTTGCAGGCCTGCGCAACACGGGCTATGCCCACCAGCATTGCAGCCAGTCTGGGATGCACTTTTTTCTCTTTCATGGCTTCGCGTACCCGGTTGTATGCAAGTGTTAATTTTTTATCAAGCTGTTTATGAACTTCATCTTCTTCCCAGAAGAATAATGATTTATCCTGTACCATTTCAAAATATGAAACCGTCACTCCGCCGGCACTTGCCAGAATATCCGGGATTACATGTACATTATTTTTAAATAGAATTTTATCAGCTTCAGGTGTAGTGGGTCCGTTTGCAAGTTCGCAAACCACTCTTGCTTTTATTTTGCCGGCGTTTTTATTATTTATGGCATTTTCAAGCGCGGCGGGGTACAGAATTTCAACCTTCAGTTCCAGCAGTTCCTCATGCGCTATCTGTTTTGCACCGGGGAATTTAAGAACCGTGCCTGTTTTTAATTTATGATGAACGAGCTCTTCAGGATCCAGCCCTTTTTTATTATAAATAGCACCGCGTGAATCACTTGCAGCGACAAGTTTTCCTCCGCCCAGCATTTCCTTGTGCAGCAGTGCTGCGCGCTGGCCGGCGTCTCCAAAACCCTGGATCGCAAATTCTTTTCCAGGATCAAATCCAAAAGCTTTGCATGCTTCACGGACAGCTATAATTCCGCCTCTGGCGGTTGCATCGCGTCTGCCTTCTGTTCCCCCTACCTGTAGGGGCTTATCGGTAAAGACACCGGGACTATGTTTTTTTGTAATCGTTTCATATTCATCCATCATCCACGCCATGGTCTGCGGATTTGTATAAACGTCTGTTGCGGGAACATCAACATCAACCCCCAGCAGAGGCGAGATAGCGCGAATATATTCACGCGACAATCTTTCAAGCTCACGTTCGGAAAGATATTTGGGATCGCATTTTATGCCTCCCTTGCTGCCGCCCAGGGGCAGGTCAACCACTGCAGTTTTCCAGGTCATCCAGCAGGCCAGTGCACGAATTGTATCCACTGTTTCCTCAGGGTGAAATCTTATGCCGCCTTTTGCCGGTCCCCTTGCATAATTGTACTGGATCCGGTAGGCCTGGAATATTTGTGTATCTCCCGAATCCATTTTTACAGGTAAAGTGAAATTAATTTCAAGCTGGGGAGTGCTTAGAAATTCTCTTGTTGCTTTATCCAGGTTAAGTATTTTGGATGCTTCAAGTATTTGTTGCCGGGCAACTTTGAATGAATTATAGGATTCCATCAATTATGTTCCTTATCTTTTGATTTTTCCGGACCGCCTTTTTTTGATTCGGAGATCACATCAAGAATAATTCTGTACCAGCACTTTTTACAAACCAGTGCCCGATCAGTTGCAAGTAAAACCTGCTGCCAGGGTGAAAGCTTGTTTCCGCAGTGGGGACAGGCATCAGGCACCTCCTGTCTGTTTGATGAATTATCTGCTATCAATTATTACTCCGGTTTTAAAATAATTCCTTTATTTTCGTGTCCATTCATTTTTATTATAAGTGGATTAGTAAATTTTATATGACTGGTATAAGTTTTCCGCTCCACCGCTTCCTGAGCCATCAGCCAGTCCCAATCAACAAAACTTTTTCTCTGAGCCGTGCCTACAGTAAAATATCCCACCATAAACGAGGTAATATTCTGGAAGAAATGAGATCCCTGTGAAGGCTCAACAGCCATATCCCTGAACGAAGTCTCAATGATTGCACGTGCCCCGGCAATCTGTTCCCAGGTGACCGGGATTCCCAGCCATGGATCTAGCGAGCCCCATCTGCCCACTCCGATAAGCAGATAAGGTTTGCCTTCATTGATTAACTTATTGTTAAAGGCAGCGATCTCCGTGGCAACATCCCTGCTTCTGGCCCTGTCGAACTTATGATAATCCACCACAACAATATCGTGTACATCCTGAATTATGCCGTTTCCAAGAACCTGGCTGCTCTGGCAGATCAGTTTTCCAGGCTCAACATTCTCGATACGGAGTTCTTCAAACTCGTGGCTAACTACCAGCGGTCTCATCTGCAGCAGTCCAAATTCCTTCTTTTTGCCTGCCGGTTTTGAAATATTGACTGCGAATTCGATTTCAACAGGTGTACCCAAACCCCAGTTGCCCATTTCCAGCAGAAGTTCAAGAACGTTTGCAAGAGGGAAAATTTTATTTCTGAGCACCGGTCCGAATGTTACAAGGCGAACCCCGTTTCTTCCAAGTCCATCGTATATGGCATCATTTTCAGGCAGATAGGTTGAACCGACAAATCTCAAGGGACCATCTTTTTCTGCAGTATTCAGGGTAAACTGTTTAACCAGTTTATCATAGGTTACATTGCCGAAGTCTGTTTTTTCGTCCAGCTGCAAGGCAAAGAATTCCATCTGGCTGCTGTCCAACGATTCTTTCACCGAATGAAATTGTATAAGGTCGGATGAATATTTGGGACAGAATCTTACCGTGTTTCCTCCTTCCACAACCCACTTGCCCAAGCCCAGTGCAGCTGAAACGATGCCGTCGGTGGATTTCTGTGGCGGCAGCGGATAGAAATTATAGGATTTTGCCACGCCTGAAAAATCAGGATAAAATCTGTTCTCGTGAACGGTGCCTACCAGCTTCTGGATAACNNTGTTAACAGGTCATTGAGTCTGATTAGTGGATTTGAGTTGTCATTCGGGATCATATAGGTCTGGTAAACACCGGCAAAGGGATGATACTGGGAATCCTCAAGAAGGCTTGAAGAACGCACTGCGAGGGGAGATCTTATGATATCCAGGAATGCTGCAAGTTCTCCCAGGATTTCCTCAGGAAATTTAGATGCGTCCAGGAATTTTTTGGTAATTTCCTCATCATCTTCGCATTGAAGGGCAAAGCTTCGTAGGTTGTTCATCTCCAGAAAATCATCAAAGACGTTGGTTGCCAGCACCACAGCAGGTGGAACATAGATCAGCACATCTTTGAACTGGTCACGGAGCTGGTAGTCGTTAATAAGTGTATTTACAAAACCGAGGCCTCTTGCTTTGCCTCCCAGCGAACCTCCGCCAATGCGTGCAAAGCTGCTTTCCGGGTCGAATGTCTCCTTATTGAAGTCGGTTATTATTCCCCGCTGGCGGGCCATTCTGTAATCGTGGATAGAGTGTACAAGGTCTTTTCTTAAAGCTTCTTCATTAGGGTAATCGGAAATCTTTCTAGGTCTGAGTTTGTGTGCCAGCCAGAACTCGGTTCTTGCTTTGAACCAATTTGAAAAGTGGTTGCCTTCCGCATGATATTTTATGCTTTCGATGGGAACAATTTTAAGCTGTTCTTCCATGCTCTTCAGATCGTTAGCCCTGCCGACTTCATAACCCTGGCCCGTTTTAAAAATAAAATCCCCGAATCCGAAGTTATTATTCATAAAACTCTGGAGCTGCGTAATGAGAATAGGGGAGTCCTTAAGTATAAAGGATGCTCCTGCTTCGCGGGCATCTTTTTCGTTAACGGCATTATTCGAAGTAAGCAGGATAGGAATATCGCTTACCAGCTCTTTAACAGCTTTTGTAAACTTAATTCCGGCCGTTTCATCAAGATCGCCATTTTTAGGGAATGCGATATCCGAAATAATTCCNNAGCACAAGTTCCTTGTATTTCTCAAAATAATTCCAAGCTTCTTCATAGTTTGTGCACAGGAGAATTTTGGGTCTTGCACGCATTCTCAGGTATTTGTGGGTAAGATTTATTCCTTCAGATATCAGCCGCTGGCTTTGTTTCAGCATTTCGGTATAAATAATAGGAAGGAAGGCAGAATAGTATCTGACGCTGTCTTCGATAACAATAACATTCTGGACCCCCACGATCCTGCTGTCGTGTTCCACATTGAGTCTGTCTTCAAGGTATTTTATTATTCCGATGATAATTCTGAAATCGCCGGTCCATATAAAGACCTTATCAAAAAGGGAGCTTTCCGGATTTGTAAGGAGGGATTTCAGTTCCCTGTTATCGTGTCCAAGAAGTACAATCGGTATATCCAGTCCGGCATCCTTAACCAGTCTGGCAAAATTAAGGGCAGTCATATCCTCGATATGCATTGTAGAAATGATAAGGTCAAACCGTCCCTCTTCCTTTACCCGGGTGACGGCGTCAAAACCGCTTGAAACTCTGGTAAGCTCAGGCGAATGGCTTAGATTCAGTCCCTGGTACTCATTACGGATAAGTTCATACAGTCTGCCGTCTTCTTCAAACAGGTAAAGATCATAAAGGCTGGAGACCAGGATGATATTGGTTACGCGGATTCGCATGAGGTTTTGAAAACCCTGAAAGCGGGTTCCATAACCATGTTCAACCCATTCTGCCTCAGGATTACTTTTAAATTCTTTTATGTAATCCATATCCCGGTCATAGAATTAAATTAGATTAAGGTAATAAAATATAATAATACAATTATATATATATCTCATATTATAAAATATATCAAGAAACGGGGCTAGATGAAATATAAAATATTTTTACCTTCTCAGTAAGCCGCGTATGAATTAAAAAGGCGATGCGGTCGGTTAGCGCTAAAGACCGCCTCGCCTTCACATTCCTGATATTAACAATTCTTTCGGATATTTTATCTGCTATCCGATTATAATTTACACAACTCCCTGATCGATCATTGCATCTGCAACCTTCAGGAAGCCGCCTATATTGGCGCCGTTTACATAATTGCCCGGAGTACCGAACCTGTTTGACATATCCACGCAGGTTTTGTGAATGTTTTTCATAATTAAGGAAAGTCTGGCATCAACTTCTTCCCTGGTCCACGGCAGGCGCTGACTGTTCTGGGACATTTCCAATCCTGATACCGATACGCCGCCCGCATTGGCTGCTTTGCCGGGACCGTAAAGGATTTTCTTGTCTAAGAAGATATTTACTCCGTCAATGGTAGTTGGCATATTGGCTCCTTCGCTTACCACATAAACGCCGTTATTTACAAGGTTCAGGGCATCCTTGGCATTTATTTCATTTTGTGTTGCACTTGGGAAAGCACAGTGAGCTTTGTGGTCCCATAGCGGATTATGATCCATATTATCATCCAGCGGGGTATATACTGCCTTCTTATATTTATCCACATACTCTTTTATTCTGCCGCGCCGCACATTTTTCAGTTCCATAATGAAGTTCAGTTTCTCCTTGTTTATTCCTTCTTCATCATAAATGTAGCCATTTGAATCGGAAAGGGTAACCACCTTTCCTCCCAGGTCAAGGATTTTCTCCACGGTATATTGTGCAACATTTCCGCTTCCAGATACCAGGCAGATTTTTCCCTCCAGGGTTTGATTCCTGGTGGTAAGCATTTCGGCTGCAAAATATACTGCACCGTATCCGGTTGCCTCGGGACGTATAAGGGAGCCCCCCCAGTTAAGTCCCTTGCCTGTAAGTACTCCGGTGAACTCGTTTCTTAATTTTTTATATTGACCGAACAGATAGCCGATTTCTCTTCCGCCCACGCCTATATCGCCGGCAGGAACATCGGTATTAGGACCGATATGTCTGAAGAGCTCGCTCATAAAAGCCTGGCAGAATCTCATTATTTTCAGATCGCTCTTTCCTTTCGGGTCAAAATCCGAACCGCCCTTTCCGCCGCCCATTGGTAAGGATGTAAGGCTGTTTTTAAAGACCTGCTCGAAGGCCAGGAATTTCAGTATGCCGAGATTAACTGACGGGTGAAATCTGAGACCGCCTTTATAGGGTCCGATTGCACTATTCATTTCAATTCTGTAACCGATGTTGATGTGGATTTCTCCCTGATCGTCAACCCATGGAACTCTGAAAATAATAACTCTTTCAGGCTCAATGATCCGCTCCAGAATCCTGGCGGATTTATACTCAGGATGTCTTTCAAGAACAAGAGACAACGACTCTGCAACTTCCTGGACTGCCTGGTGGAATTCAGGCTGTGCCGGATGTTTGGCCTTAACTTCAGCCATTAGATCTTTTACGTAATCGGACATTTATTCCTCCGGAATATTTTTAAAAAGGTTTGGCTTTCGATTATTTGTTAATAATCTTTTAAAGGAATCTAATTCACGCCGCAGTGAAACAAAAGAATTG
The DNA here is from genome assembly GCA_002435365.1 of Ignavibacteriales bacterium UBA6490. Classification (GTDB taxonomy): domain Bacteria; phylum Bacteroidota; class Ignavibacteria; order Ignavibacteriales; family Ignavibacteriaceae; genus UBA6490. The sequence continues at coordinate 17,188 of DJMM01000057.1, read as the reverse complement.
AATTTGTGAAAGTTATGTAACAGATATTGTTACAAATATTTATAAATGCGGCGGCTTATATCTCTATAAGCCTGTTCTGGACTGCATAGCGGGTTAATTCAACATTGGATCTCATTGACATCTTCTCTAAAATTCTGTTGCGGTAAGAATATACGGTATTGATGCTTAATGAAAATGCTTTTGCGATTTCTTCAGCGGTTTTTCCCAGGGCAATGTTGCACATAATCTGATATTCCCTGTCCGACAGCTTCTGGTGAAGATACTCTTTTCCTGTCTCCCCGAACTTCTCGGCCAGTTTTTCGGCGAGGGATGGATTTATATATTTTCCACCCGACACAATTTTTCTTATAGCGGTAACAAGCTCTTCCGGTGCGCTTACTTTTTTAAGATAACCTGATGCGCCGGCTTTAATAGCCCTCAACCCGTACTGATCCTCGCTGAACATGCTTAAGATAAGCACCGGCAGTTGCGGATAGAGGTGCTTAATATCCTTCAAAGCCTCGAGGCCGCTTTTCCCCGGCATATTAATGTCAAGTATAACAAGATCCCACTTTTCTTTTTCAAGAAGCTCCATTAATTTGCCGGCGTCTTCAGCTTCGCCAGCTACCAGGATATCTTCTTCTTCTGCTGCTATCTGCTTCAGGCCTTCACGTACAATTGCATGATCATCAGCAATGAGAATTTTTATTTTTTCCGCTTTCATTTTTTGTTTAGTCAATTGGTATTTCCACTTTAACTGTAGTACCGATACCGGTTATTCCATCGATGTTCAGCTGTCCACCGAACACCATAGCCCTTTCCTCCATTCCATGAATACCAAGTGATTTAAAATCCCTGATCTGGTTCTGGGTTATTCCTCTGCCGTTATCATGAATTTCCAAATAAATCATGGATTGGTGATTAAGCAGTGAAACTGTCGCTTTATCGGCACCTGAGTGACGGGCAATATTAGTAAGTGATTCCTGAAATATCCTGAAAATCGCAGTAGCCTTGTTTCTTTCGAGTTTTATTTCCTCTCTGGGAAGCACCAGGTTGCATTTAATGTTTGTCAGGTTCTCAAATTCTTCTGCCTGCCACTCGATTGCAGCAATAAGTCCCAGCTCATCGAGTATACCGGGTCTTAGTTTAGAAGAAATTTTTTGCACTGATTCAACCGATGAGTCGATCATATCGGCCAGGGCGTTCACTTTCTGCTTAAGGGCTGTCTGGTTCTTGTTAAGTTTTTTTTCAAGCAGCGATACGCTGATTTTTAGTGCTGTCAGCACCTGGCCCAGCTCGTCATGGATCTCATGTGCAATCAGGGTTCGTTCTTCTTCCCTGACAGATTGAAGATGGACTGCCAGTTCCCTGAGCAGTCTGCTTGACCGTGCCAGTTTCTGTTCTGCCTGTTTACGTTCCGTAATATCCCTTGCGATTGAAAGAGATGTAAGTTTGTCGTTATACAGGAATAAGTGAGAGTTTATCTCGACCGGGATAAGCTTTTTATCCTTGGCCCTGTGCACTATATCGTAAATAACGTGTCCTTCTTTAAGCAGCTTTTCGCTGAAAAGATTAAAATCATCGATGTTCTTTTGCCATACTATGGCGGAAGGGCTTAATCTCAGAAATTCATCTCTTGTATATCCTAATCTTTTGCAGGCAATATCATTTACTTCTATAAAATCACCGTAAGAGCGGTCTCTTGAAAGCTGTGTAACAAATACGGCATCATTTAAATTATTAAACAGCATCTTGAACTTCTGCTCGCTTTCACGAAGTTCGATCTCCGAGCTTTTTCTTTCGGAAATATCCTTAACGATACTTAAGGTGATTTTATTTCCATCCGGCAGAGCAAGAAATGAATTCGAAAATTCCAGCCATGTTTTTCGTCCGTTCCACAGGGTATATTCACGTTCAAACCGGGTTTTTATTTCTTTATTACGAATATCCTGCTGGTAGAATTTGAGAGCTTCATCCTGTTCCGGTTTTGCGTACACTACCGGGAATGGATTTCCGATCAGTTGCTGTTTATTCAGCTGAAAAATTTTGCAGAAGGAATCATTAACAAGCAGGATTCTTCCTTCTTCGTCGGTAAGCTGCATTCCATCGGCTGAAACATCCCATAGCTGCCCGAAAATCAGGTCAATGTTTGACAGCTCCTCTTTCAAAAGGTAGTCATCTGTTTGTTTCATCGTTTATCCAGATTATACTCCCGGCTTCAGGATGATTCCGATATTTTTATGTCCGTTTATTTTTACCGACAGGGGATCCTTGAACTGCAGATGCTTTGTCAGCTCCAGCTCCTCGACCACCGGCTGTGAATGCAGCCAGTCCCAATCAATGAAACCTATTTTATGTGCTGCATCAACTGTAAAATATCCGACCCGGAATGAAGTTATGTTCTGAAAGAAGTGGGATCCCTGCGAAGGCTCAACTTCAAAACCTTTAAAGCCTGATTCAACAATAGCAGATGCACCTGATATCTGATCCCAGGTTACGGGAATACCGAGCCATGGGTCAAGCGATCCCCATCTGCCTAATCCAATCAGAATATAAGGTTTTTTTTCATTTATTAATTTTGAATTAAGCTGTGCAATCTCTGCAGCCACTGCGCGGCTTTTACTCCTGTCGTACTTATCATTATTTACAAGCACAAGATCATAAATATCGTCCATGGCGCCATTTCCAAGTACCTGGCTGCTCCGGCATATAAGGTCTTCAGATCTGAATTCAATTTTTAATTCATCCAGCTCTGTACTAATAACCAGGGGACGCATCTGGAGCATAGCGAATTCTTTTGGTTTGTTGCTGGGCACACTCAGGTTAACAGCAAATTCAATTTCCACTGGGGCTCCCATGCCCCAGGCACCCAATCCTGAAAGCATGTTCAGTATCTCCGCAAGCGGAAACATTTTGTGCTTCAATATTGGCGAGAATGTCACAACCCTTATGCCTTCGCGTGATATTCCGTCGTAAACTGCCTCATCTTCCATTGAATATGTAGAGCCGACCGAGTAAAGTGTACCGTCTTCTTCTGATTCTGAAAGTTCATGTCGTTTAACAAGCGGATCTTTTGTCGATTCAGGATGATGATCAAGCTTGCCGTTCAGATCAAGTGCATAAAAATCCTGCTGGGCATTCATAAGTGTTTCTTTGGTTGAAAAGAACTGAAGAAGATGTTTCGGATATTTAGGACAAAACCTGACCGTATTACCGCCTTCCACAACTGTTTTACCAAGGCCAAGTGCTACGAGGGCAATGCCGTCATCCGATTTTTGAGGAGGAACGGGGTAAAAATTGAAAGATTTTCCCACCCCCGCAAAGTCAGGATAAAATTTTCCGTTATGCTCCGAACCAACAAGCCGTTGTACAATTACAGCCATTTTTTCTTCCTCTAAACGGTAAGCTGTTGCCTTCATATAGTCTTTTGCTTTTTGATGATATGTTGAGGCATATACAGCTTTTATGGTCTGAAGCAGTTCATCCAGCCTTACATTTATGTCGGGATCGCTGTTGGGAAGCATATAAGTCTGATATACCCCGGCGAAGGGCTGGAACTGCGCATCCTCCAGAAGACTTGATGATCTTACAGCCAGAGGTTCTTTAATAATTTCAAGGTAGTCGTATAGTTTCTGTTTAATTTCCCGTGGGAAGTAATTTGCTTCAATAAACTTCAGGGTCAGTTTTACATCATTATTTTCGTTAATTGCAAAGATTTCCAGATTATTCTCCCGCATAAACTGGTCAAACACTTCTGTTCCAATAACAGCCGCTGAAGGAACTGAGATCTCGACATCCTTAAAGTGATACTTAATGTTATAGTTTGCGATTAATGTATTGATAAACCCCAGACCCCGTGCTTTGCCTCCCAGGGATCCTCCGCCAATTCTGGTAAAACTGTTCCTGGGGTCGAAAGTTTCTTTCCTGAAATCGGAAATAACACCTTTTGTTCTTTCCTCGATGTAACCGGTTATGGCAAGTATCAGGTCTTTTCTCAGATCCTCGGTTGATTCATAGTCAGTAACCTTTCTGGGTCTCAGCTGATGGGCAAGATAGAACTCGGTTCTTGCATTCAGCCACCTGGAAATGTGATTCCCTTCTGCATGATGGAGGAGACTTTCTTCAGGAATTTTGCCGATCTGATCAGCAAGTTCCCTCAGATTTGCTGCGCGGCCAACTGCGGTGCCGTCTCTCAATTCAAAAATGAAGTCTCCAAATCCGAAATGATCAAGCATAAACTCGCGCAGTTCGTGCAAAAGACGGGGAGAATTCTTATATAGAAATGACGCTCCTATTTTTTTTACCTTTTCTTCAAGATTTTGATCGCTTGTCTGGATAAGAATGGGGATGTCGTTGTGTCTTTCCTTTACTGCAGTTGCAAATTTAAGTCCTGCTTCCGAATCCCTCACACCATGATGTTTGAAATTATTATCGGTTATTATTCCAAGTACGTTATCCTCGTACTTTTCAAAATAATCCCATGCTTCCTCATATGTTGTACAGAGAAGAATTTTCGGCCTGGCTCTCATCCGGAGGTATTTGTGGGTAATATTTATTCCCTCTGTAATCAGCCGCTGGGATTGATTGAGTATTTCTGTATAGATGGAGGGGAGGTAGGAAGAATAAAATTTTATATTATCTTCGACCAGAATAATAACCTGTACGCCTTTATCCTTTGTATCGTTAACCACGTTCATCCTGTCTTCAAGGTACTTAATGATACCGATTAACAGGTGGAAGTCGCCTCCCCATATAAAAATTCTTTCAAAGACGGAGGTGTCGTAATGTGTAGTAAGTTCTTTTCTTTCCTTATTGTCGTAGGCGAGAAGTATAATCGGTACTTTAACGCCGGTATCTTTCACATCTTTTGCAAATTTAACCACATGCATATCTTCAATATGCAGTGTTGTTATAATCATATCGAAATTATGCTCGCCGCTTAAAAGCTCCAGTGCTTCCTGTCCCGTTGTTACATGCGTTATCTCCGGAGCCTGGCTTAAGTTCAGGTTCTGGTATTCGCTTCTGATCAATTCATATAGTCTGCCGTCTTCTTCAAAGAGGTAATAATCATAAATGCTGGATACAAGAAGGATCTCCTGTATCTTATACCGCATCAGTCTCTGGAATTTTTTTAGTCTGGCGTGAAAGACGTTTTCTAATTTAACATCCTGCAGAACAACAGCTTTATCCATTTTTTAGAGCGTCTATTGTGGTTGATTTTTACTTTTCTAATATAGAAAAAAGAGAGTTTATATTCAGCGGGAAACAGATTAATTAAAAAAGGCGGTTCCATGAACCGCCTTAATTTACAATGGAAAATTCCTGTTGCCGATTAAACCAATCCCTGGTCAATCATTGCGTCGGCAACTTTAAGGAATCCCGCAATATTTGCACCGTTTACATAATTGCCGGGGGTACCGAACCGTGCAGCAGTTTCCACGCAGGTATCGTGTATCCTGATCATTATTTCATGGAGACGCCTGTCTACTTCTTCCTTCTGCCAGGGGAGACGCATACTGTTCTGGGACATTTCCAGTCCGGATGTGGCAACTCCTCCTGCGTTGGAAGCCTTGCCCGGCGCATACAGAATTTTTGCATCCCTGAAGATTTCGTAAGCCGGGATCGTGGTCGGCATATTGGCACCTTCGCAGACACATATACATCCGTTTTTCAGCAGTTCCTTGGCATCGTTTTCATAAATTTCATTCTGGGTTGCACAAGGAAGGGCAACGTCTGTTTTTACCTCCCAGGGTTTTTTGCCGGGGAAGAACTTAACCTTGAATTGTTTTGCGTAATCTTCTACCGCGTCCTTATTGCTTGAACGAAGCTTAAGCATATAATCAACCTTTTCCCCTTTAACTCCGTCGGGATCATAAATGTAGCCGTCCGGACCTGAAAGAGTAACAACCTTTCCGCCGAGCTCATTTACTTTTTGCACTGCTCCCCAGGCAACATTTCCAAATCCGGATACTGCAACTATCTTTCCGTCGAAGGTCGTTTTTTTTGTTTTTAACATTTCTTCTGCGAAGTAAACGCAGCCGTAACCGGTGGCTTCAGGTCTTATTAAAGAGCCTCCCCAGTTTATCCCTTTACCTGTCAGTACTCCGGTTGATTCATTTCTGATTCTTTTATACTGTCCGTACAAAAACCCGATTTCTCTTGTTCCAACGCCAATATCACCTGCAGGAACGTCGGTATTCGGACCGATATGACGGCTCAGTTCTGTCATAAAACTCTGGCAGAAACGCATAATTTCGTTATCGCTTTTCCCCTTTGTATTAAAATCCGAACCGCCTTTGCCTCCGCCCATCGGAAGGGTGGTTAAAGAATTTTTAAATACCTGCTCAAAAGCCAGAAATTTAAGTATTCCAAGAGTTACAGAAGGGTGAAATCTTAAGCCCCCTTTATAAGGACCAATCGCGCTGTTCATTTCTATTCTGTATCCGCGGTTGATCTGAATTTCTCCCTGGTCATCCATCCATGGTACCCTGAACAAAATGACTCTTTCCGGCTCTACCATTCTCTCCAATATTTTTAAAGATCTGTACTCCGGATGACGCTGGAGCACAATTTCAAGTGATTCAAGAACCTCCTGAACGGCCTGGTGAAATTCCGGCTCGCTGGGGTTCTTGGCTTTAACTTCTGCCATTAGTTTATTGACATACTCAGACATAAAATCCTCTTATATATATTTTTTTTGTGTTGATAAAAAACAAACGGGGTAATCCTGCTGATAGCGGCATAACATTCAGAAAACTTAATATGGTTACTGCTCTGCAGCGGGTGCATGATTTGAAAGTAGAAGACATTCTTCCCAGGGAAGAAAGCATAAAGACGATTTCCGATATTGTTTTTTATTTCTATATCAAAATTAGTAATTCTTTTGGAAATAAATAAGAAAAATGGATGAAAAACAGGGACTTTCGGCACCTACAAAAAGGGATTCAAAACAGATAATCGAAGAGCTGCCACAACTGAGGCAGGCAAACCGTGGCGGCAGATATTTTCTTGCCCGGTGCTTCAATATAATCCGCTTTAAGCGGATCACTCAGTCACCGCATTCCTGACAATCTTATTAATTATAGGAATGGAGAACTGGTCCCGTTTTCATTTCAGGTATTTTATTCAACTTGGGTGACCTGTCCTTACCACCTGCCCTGTGTAATGATACCAACGCAAAAGTTAGTAAACCCTCATCAATTATTAGCATATTGATGAGAGATTATTGCCTCCGGTACCGGATAGTTAAGAACATGGATGACCAGGCCGGCTTGAGGCATTCATAAAAGATTGTTTGACAAACCACTTGTTATAGCTTCTTAATTTTTTTAATATTGCCTGACTCAAACATTTAAAAATTTATGAAACTAAAAACCCCGCTTAAAAAGAAAAACCTGCATAAAAGTTTTATTCTCGATACCAATGTAATACTCCATGATGCCTCAAGCATCCTGCAATTTAAGGAACATGACGTGGTGGTTCCGCTTACTGTGATAGAGGAGCTTGATCATTTTAAAAGAGGCAACCAGGTAATTAATCTTAATGCCAGAGAGTTTGCCAGAACTCTTGATACCATGACCGGCACAGCATTATTTAACGGCGGTGTGCCGATGGGTAGGGGAAAAGGTAAAGTAAGAATAGCAATTTCAAAGGGGATAAGCACTGAAATAAAGGATATATTTAAGGAAGACACTCCCGATCANNCTGGTAACCAAGGATGTTAATCTGCGGATGAAAGCGAAAGCCCTCGGTATTCCGGCGGAAGATTATACTACCGACCGAATCGGCAGTCTTGATGATCTTTACAGCGGTAAGGAAGTGGTTGAAGATTTTAATGATGATCTTATAGTTAAACTTTTCCAGGTGCCGTTTGAGCTTCCTGCAAAATCAGTTGTGAAGTTATTTAACGAAGAAGCTCAGCCCAATAAATTTTATGTATTGAGAAATCCCAGCAGATCCGTACTGGCATGCCTTGACCAGGAAATCCAGACCCTGAAAAAGGTGGATAAAAATATAATCTACGGCATAAAACCAAGGAATGCAGAACAGACTTTCGCCGTGGACGCTCTTACAAATATGAACATTCCAATTGTTACCCTTACCGGGAAAGCTGGCACAGGAAAAACTCTTCTTGCACTGGCCAGTGCTCTTCATATACGAAAAAACTACAGGCAGATATTTATTGCCAGACCCATAGTTCCTTTAAGCAACAAGGATATTGGGTTTCTTCCGGGAGACGTGCAGAGCAAGCTTGAACCATATATGCAGCCTTTATGGGATAATCTTAAAATTATCCAGGATCAATATTCCGAGTCGGATAAACAGCATCAGCAGATAAACCAGATGATCAAGGATGAGAAGCTTGTAATCGAGCCGCTTTCTTATATCAGGGGCAGAAGTCTGCAAAGGATATTTTTTATTGTTGATGAAGCGCAGAATCTTACTCCACACGAGATCAAAACAATAATTACAAGAGTAGGCTCAGGGGCGAAAATAGTTTTCACAGGCGATATTTATCAGATTGACCACCCCTATCTTGATTCTCAGTCCAACGGGTTATCGTATCTGATAGACCATTTTAAGGGGCAGAAGTTATATGCACACATAAATCTTGAAAAAGGAGAAAGATCTGAACTTGCTGAACTGGCAAGCAACCTGTTATAACAAATAAAAGCGAGCTTAAATATGAAAGCATTAAAAGTTACACGGCTGATATTTATGTTATTTATTTCGGCAGCACTTTCCGGCTGCATTGAAGTGAATACCCTTATAACCGTTAATAATGACGGAACCGGTACTGTTGAGGAAACAGTTATGCTCAGCAGGGAAATTATCGATATGATAACCGAGCTGCAAAGCTCATTTGCTTCAGATACAGCAGCACCTGAACCGTTTCAGTTTTACAAGGAGGATGAGCTCCGGAAAAATGCTGAACTGTACGGAATCGATGTCAGTTATCTATCCTCTGAGCCATTGAGTACCCAAAGCAAAGAGGGTTATACGGTGAAGTATGAATTTAAGGATATAAACAACCTTAAAATCAATCAGAACCCCAACAGCAGGGTTAAACTTGAATCAATTGATGAAGAACCCGAAGTGGATCAAGAGTTCATTACTTTTAACTTCATAAAGGACATGCCTTCAGAGATCAGGATTTCCATGCCGCTGGAGAAACAGCTTGAAAAAGAGGAAACACCTGAAGAGGAAAATCAGACGGAAATGGATACCACCGGTATGACCGATCAGCTTATTAAAATATTCCAGGACCTTAAATTTACTCTTGCAGTTGATGTAAACGGGAAGATCGTTCAGACAAATGCATTCTATGTTGAGAATAACAGGGTAACCCTTTTCGAAATAAACTTTGCGGAGCTAATTTCAAATTCTGAGAAGCTGAAGGAATTTAAAGAAACAGATCCGCAGAATTTTGAACAGGTTAAAAAGATACTGAGGAGCATTCCCGGAATAAAAGTAGAGCCGAATAATCAGCTCTTTATAAAATTCGAGTGATACTAAATTTAAAAGTAATAAAGATATTTAATTTTCAGAACTGCTGCGCGGGATACCGTATTTAATTTCCTGGAAAGAATTTGTCCGGCCAAATCCTGTTCGTCGGTTCTTTCCATAAATTCATTTACAGCCAGGTAAATCCAGCTCTTTGGTAAAAAGTTATAGGAAAAGAGCAGTCCTGCTATTACGCTTTCAATCTTTTGGGATGATTTGAGGTAAACATTGTCTACATACAGCCTGATGTTAAGATCATTTACAGGTGTGATTGATAAATAGGGACGTGCATTCAGGGTAACCTCCTCTAGGCTTCCGGAAGGGTTGCCTTCCAGCCAGGAGTTAAAAGAGGTTCCCAGTTTTAATATTTCCGCGGCATTCCAGGCGAAGTTTATCCCGAGCCACTGGTAGTATGAGAGATACTCGCGTGCGAAGTTATAGGTTTTTGCATATCCTCCCCAGAAGTTAGCATCCCAGTCAGGCGAAATATCGAACCAGGTGCTGAAGTTCATGCTGTAGTATGAATATTTGATTCCTTCATCCTTTGACTCGCCTGTTTCCAGATTTATTTCTCCGCCCCAGTTATCGCGGAACTGCATATTAAAACCAAGTATTCCGGTGTAATCGGTAAAATTATCAGTTTTTTCATAGACTAAACCTGGTCCAACGTATAACAGAATTGAACGTACGTACCCGGTTTCATAATACCATCGTGGACCGCCTATTGCAACAAAGGTTGCAGTTCCGCGCCACGGTACATACCCTACCTGGTCAATATTGAACTCATTGCCGATATACCTTGTCCTTGCTAAGAGCAAATAGTTCGATTCTAATTTAGTAAATCCAGCCGATGCAGCATAGTCGCCTTTGTCATTAATAAAAGATCTTGCAGCCTGGTAAGCGAGCTGCCAGCTGTCCCCGCGGAAAGCGCCATCGATATCCACCACTCCGTAATTATTATTCCTGTCGTGCCTGCCGATAAAAAGCAGTCCCACTGATGAATTTCCCATTATCTGTTTTTTTATTCTGGCAGAACCGAACAATGCAGAGGGTTCAGTAAGGCGGGTATTATCATCATAATAATCCGTTTCGCTTGTTCTTGCCAGAAATCCGCCATACTCCCAGTCGCCGAATCTTCCAAAAGCCTTGGTGCCGAATGTAAGCGGAACCTCGGTGCCGTCTGGAAGTTTTTTACCGATTCTTCTTGAGTAAAACAATTCAAGCGGCGAGTAGAAACCTGAATTGGATTGTTTACCTGAAGGCAAAAATATCTCATTGCCTTGTGTAAAGAAGGGTCTTCTTTCCGAAAAGTAGCTTTCATACCGGGATATATTAAAATCATAGGGATCGGCCTCTATCTGTGCAAAATCAGGATTGCCGGTAAGCTGGAATGTAAAATTCTGTGATGGATTATAGAAAATATCAATTCCTGCATCCGGATCGATTTTATATTTTCCATCGCGAAGATAGGTAGCTTTGGAAAGACCAACCGGATAAAACTCAAGGTTTAATCCCTTAATATTTGGATGATAGTCGGTAAATAATAGTCGGCCGAACTTTGAAATTCTCTGTCCTTCGTTTTCCTCATACCTGCACCAGTAGAGATCCTCATTTTTTTGCGAGATCCAGCGGTCAAAATCAAGGCCCCACTCAGTCAGTTTTTCATCATACTGGATGGATTTATAAGGAATTTTCATTTCCACAACATAGCCCCAATTATATAATTTTGATTCGGCATGCCAGATGCCGTCCCACCCGTTATCCCGGTTTCTTGCATCGTCCAGCAGTCTGGTATCATATTTCACGCCTGATGCAGATACGCCGAATTTATAAGCTGTGCGTTTGTCTTTGAATGTATCGAACATTACGGAGACCATATCCCCGGTATAGTTATCGAGAATTCCGGCATTTGCAACGATCAGTTCGTTATTCTGGTAGCACTTTATGAGGCAGTATATGGCATCTTCAGAGGTAAGGATTTTTGCAACAGTCTGAAAACTGGGCTGGTTTCCGAAATATGGCTCAAGCTGAAAAAAATCGCTCACTGAATCAGCTTTATTCCATTCGTCATCAATCACGCCGTCGATAATGATATCGCTGAGTGATCGTTTCATTAAAAATATTTTTTCATTGTCCGGTTGTCCGGCTGATAAAATCGTGGAAAAAATCATTAATAACGGGAGTAAAAGTCTCTTCATGGCAGAACTTCCTGATTTTCGATCCTAAAATATTATGAATACGGAAGTATATTATTACTCTTATTGTTAGGAATGGCTTAAATAATAAATAAACGGCAGTATAAATTGCTTCGGAATAAATTTATTTAGTGCTATTTTTGATACAGACAATTATTAAAATTATTGCGGAGAAAAAAATGACTACTATTGTTGATGTTCTGGCTCGTGAAGTCCTTGATTCAAGAGGAAATCCTACTCTTGAGGCGGAAGTGATGCTTGAAAGCGGAATTATAGGTCGTGCAGCGGTTCCAAGCGGTGCATCGACAGGTGAACATGAAGCTGTTGAGTTGAGAGATGGTGATAAAGAAAGATACATGGGAAAAGGCGTACTGAAAGCCGTTGATAATGTAAACGAAAAGATTGCTGAAGAATTAATCGATTTCGATGTACTGGACCAGGCAGGAATAGATGAATTCCTTATCAGTCTTGACGGCACGCCGAATAAAGAGGTTCTTGGCGCAAATGCGATTCTCGGTGTATCGCTGGCGTGTGCCAGGGCAGCTGCTGAATTTCTGGGACTCCCTTTATACAGATATATCGGCGGCGTTAATGCACGTACTCTGCCGGTTCCCATGATGAATATTCTGAACGGTGGAAAGCATGCTGATAATAATGTAGACTTCCAGGAATTTATGATTATGCCGGTCGGTGCCGAATCATTTACCGAAGCTCTTCGAATGGGTGCAGAAACTTTTCATGCTCTTAAATCTGTTCTGAGCAAAAAAGGTTATAACACTGCAGTTGGTGATGAAGGAGGATTTGCCCCGAACCTTAAATCCAATGACGAAGCATTGGAGGTTATACTGCAGGCAATTGAAAAAACAGGGTATAAGGCAGGTACTGATATTGCGCTGGCGCTGGATGTTGCTTCAAGTGAAATGTTCCTGAAGGATAAAAAGTTATACCAGTTCTTCAAGTCGACAAAGGATACAAAAACTTCCGCGCAGATGGTGGACTTTTATGAAAACTGGATTAAGCAGTATCCTATCATATCAATTGAGGACGGACTGGATGAAAACGACTGGGATGGCTGGCAGCTCCTCACTGAGCGTCTGGGTTCAAAAATACAGCTGGTTGGCGACGATCTTTTTGTAACAAATACAGCAAGATTGTTTGAAGGTATCGAAAAAGGTATAGCAAACTCGATATTGATCAAGTTAAATCAGATAGGAACGCTTACTGAAACCCTGGATGCCATCGAGATGGCGAAAAAAGCCGGTTATACAAATGTTATAAGTCATAGATCCGGTGAAACTGAAGATACGGTTATTGCCGATCTTGCCGTTGCTACGAATGCGGGACAGATAAAAACAGGCTCGCTTTCAAGGACCGACAGGATTGCCAAATACAACCAGCTTTTAAGAATCGAAGAAGAACTGGGAACATCTGCACTGTATCCCGGTTTATCTGCAATAAATTTTAATGCTTAAAAAATAAAGAGGCTGTTTTTTAAATCATTTGTGATGTATTTGCAAAATCTCCAACTTGCATTTCAATATCACCTCTCATCGAAATGATTTTCAGTGCAGCCTCTTCTCTTTCAATAAAACAGATGTGAAAACCATGCAGCAGTCATTATTTATAAAATATAACACGCTAATTAAAAAAAATAAAATAGAATTCATCGATCTTAAATGTATCGATCTGTCCGGACGACTTCACCATATAACGCTTCCTGTTAAGAATAATATTCTTGAAATGCTTGTTAAAGAAGGTGTGGGATTCGACGGCTCCGGCTATTCATTTAAGAAGGTGGAGAACAGCGATATGATCCTTATCCCGGATCTTGAAACTGCGGTTATTGATCCCTTCAGGGATGCGCCCACATTGAGTTTCTACTCTCATGTTATGCTCACCGACAAGGAGAGAACCCCCTTTTCGCAGGATGGACGAATGCTGGCAAAAAAAGCGGAACTTCTGCTCAGGAAATATACAGGAGCTGATAAAAGCTGGTGGGGCCCGGAGTTTGAATTCTATATATTCTCCAATGTTGAATATGATACCCGCACCTCTTCTTCATATTATAAAGTTGAGCATGCCGAAGAGTTTTATAAAAAAGCGTACCATGCCGCCAATCCGTTTGATGTGTATGATGATTTCAGGGACGAGGCATGCAAAATACTTAATAAATTCGGAATACAGGTAAAGTACCATCATCATGAAGGAGGCGAAAGGGGACAGCAGGAAATTGAAACATATTTTTCCGATCTTTTAACTACCGGGGATAATGTTGTTTCGACAAAATATGCGCTGTTTAATTTCGCGCTGCAGAAAAATCTGTACATAACTTTTATGCCCAAGCCGATGTACCAGCAGGCCGGCAACGGAATGCATCTTCACCTTTATCTTACAAAGAATGGTAAAAACCTTTTTTATAAAAAAGGGGAGTACGGGAACTTAAGCGAACTGGCCAGGTTTTTTATAGGCGGAATGCTGAAACATGGTCCTGCGCTTTCAGCTTTTACAAATCCAAGCACAAATTCATACAAAAGACTGGTTCCGGGATATGAAGCGCCGGTAGCACTTACATATGGACAGGGAAACCGGTCAGGCGCTATTCGCATACCTAAATATGTTTCCGATCCGGAAGCAACCAGGTTTGAATACCGTCCGCCGGACGCAACCGCGAATCCGTATCTGTGTCTTGTAGCCATGCTGCTGGCAGGAATAGACGGAGTGGTTAATAAAATAGATCCCGTTAAAGAAGGCTACGGACCTTTCGACAAAAATATTGATGAAAGCCTAAAGGATAATATACACTTCCTTCCCCGCAATTTGGCCGAAGCGCTGGATGCATTGAAGGAAGACAATGACTTTTTAAGAAGAGGGAATATTTTCGGCGATGAACTGCTGAACCAGTGGGTGAAGATAAAACAGGAAGAGATAATGGCGATAGGTACAATGCCGCATCCCTTTGAATACAAAATGTACTTTAATTTGTAAATTATTATATATTACAATAAGTTATGGGAATTTTATTTGTTATAAGGGACATATAGGGGACAAAAATATTAAAAAATGATGATTTGAAAACTATTTATTTTTGACCTGCCTCTTATAATGATACCAATGCACTATATACTTATTCTTCTAATTTAAAATGTTCAATAAGTTTACTCAGTGTAAATTGATTACTTAATCTGAATGCACTATTCTGATTTGCTCTTAAACCCTTAACCCAAAAAGCTTCTGATTCTTGTTCCGTTTTTATCCAGTCAATCCGTACCAAGTATTCACATTTTTCTAAATCGTCAGCGTGTTTTTTTATGCCCTCACATTTTAATGGCATATCCAAAATTAATTTATTATTCCCATCGCAACTAATTTTAAATTCTGAAATAGGTACAACATAGTCTTTAACTATACCAACTCCCAAGTAACCTACCTTTGGTATCATTGCAAATAATCGTGCCCCTGGAAATAATTGTTTTAATGTATTGGAGTACCACTTACCCCCACCAGCTGAAATAAATCCGTATTTAATACAGTCCTCCCAAGAAGATACTTCATCCACGACATCAACATTTCCAACGAAATCTTTGCCATTCCAAGGTTCTTTTTTACTCTCGGATTTCAAGGTCTGAGATTTTTCATTGACTTCAGACGGATCAATTAACCAGCTTCTGGTTAAAAATTCATTCCCCTTTTTCTGAAAATATCTGAAGAAAACAGCATTTATTGGTACTGAATAGTTTTCTGACAGATAGTTAATTATTCTTTCAGTTTCAGAATCAAGTTCTGAACAAATTATAAGCATTTCATGTTGTTTGTTTAGTTCCTCAGGAAGAGATGTACCGAATTTGTCAAAGAATGCTGTTTCTAAGTTCTTACCAGGGTAATTTAGCTTAAATAAATCAGTTACTTCAACATAAGATAACTTCTGTACCCAGGTAGCATAATCAATGGTCTGTGCAACAACTTCTCGAGGAGTTCGGTCACGTTTCAACTCTATTATTACAATGTTACCCTCAATATTTATTGCTAATAAATCAATTCTTTTACCATAGACGGTTAGTACTTCAGAGCCTATTAACAATAGTTCATCAGAAATAATTGACATATCATTTTTAATTGCTTTGTGTAGATTATCTTCGAGTGGGAGTCTTGAGAACTCTAATTTATTTAAACTGTTATCTATTACTTCCCAGATTGCTACTTCTATTGGCATGACACCTCCCAAAAGATTATGGTGTTTTGAAAAAACTCTGCTTATCCAGAATTATCTTAGTCTACTCGTTTAACCAGATGGTAAACTCAATGATATATTCTAATGCTATAACCCATGACCTGCCCCAACTAATGGTACCAATGCATAAGTTAGTATCCATCATCAAGCACTGGCATATTGATGAGGGATCATTACCTCCGGTACCGGAGGTCGAAAATTTAATGAACTATGCGGTCTGATTTTATTGTAATGTTCTCTCCATTGTTCTGCAATAACTCTTGCCTCTAAAATATTATCAAATATTTCTCCGTTCAATAGCTCATCCCTTAGTTTTCCATTAAATGATTCTATATAACCGTTCTCCCAGGGACTTCCTGGTTCAATAAATAATGTTTTTACTCCTAATCTTTCTAACCAACCTCTTACTGACTTTGCACTGAACTCTGATCCGTTATCCGAACGTATATGATCCGGGACTCCTTTTGTAATAAATAGTTCTGAAAGTTTGTAAAGTACTTCCGGTGCTTTTATTCGTCTCTGAGTATGTATGCTTAAACATTCTCTTGTGTATTCGTCTATGATTGTCAGCATTCTTATTGGTCTTCCGTCACTTGTTCTGTCTGCTACAAAATCATAGCTCCATACGTGATTGGGATACAAAGCTCTCAGCCTTATACAAGAACCATCGTTTAACCACAACCTTTTTCTCTTCGGCTGCTTCTGTGGTACCTTTAGTCCTTCTTGTCTCCATATCCTCTCAACTCGTTTATGATTTACTTTCCATCCCTGATTTCTCAGCAATGCTGTTATTCTTCTATATCCATAACGACCATAATCACAGGCTAACTTTACTATCTCTTCCCGAAGGGCTTGTTCATCATCCTTTGTCTTTATCTTCCTTCTCTGTGTTGATCTTGGTTGACCAAGGACTGAACATAATCTTCGTTCTGATACTTTCAGCTTCTCCATTACTTCCTCAACTGCCCGGCGCTTCTTTTCCGGGCTTAGTAGTTTCCCCGGACTGTCTCCTTTAATATTGCGTTATCAAGTGATAGATCAGCTACTAGTTTCTTTAGTCTGATGTTCTCTTGTTCTATTTCTTTCAGTCTCTTTGCCTGATCTACTCGCATCCCTCCATATTCTTTTCGCCACTTGTAGTACGTCTGGTCCTTTATCCCAAGATGACGACATATCTCCGTTATGCTTTGGCCATTTGATTGCAAAACCTCTGCTTCTCGAAGTTTACTAATGATCTGCTCCGATGTGAACTTGCTTTTGCCCATATCTTTTTCTCCTTTGA
>DJMM01000083.1 GCA_002435365.1 Ignavibacteriales bacterium UBA6490 | reverse complement strand
TTGTAGACGGATTAAACGGGTTTGGATAATTCTGTTCCAGGAAGAAATTTGACGGTGCTGCAATTTCGATAGCTTCATCCAGGGTAAACAGTTTGGTGGTGCCGTCCAAGTCTATCTGTTTCAGGCGATATGAATAATGTCCCGGTTCGAGATTTCTGTCGTTATAAACATATGATACAGATTCTGACAATGTTCCTTTTCCATCCACGAACCCGATTTTATTCCAGCTTTCGGTTCCTGTTCTTTCAACTTCTTTCATGTCAAGGCGCTGGATTTCAAAACCCTTATTATTCAATTCTGTTGCCGTGATCCAGTTAAGGGTTACATTATTTCCATTCACTGAAGCAGTAAAGGAATTCATTTCAACCGGTACATTTGAGGGCTCAAAGTATGCAACAATTCCGCCGCTGTTCCCAACAATCCAGGCATGGGCAGCATCGGTCATGCAGATATCAGAAAAAGTGTTTATAGTCTGGCGCGGTTCCAGTGTCCAGTTCATCCCGCCGTCTTTAGATATATAAGAATACCCGGATGCGCATGCTGTTAAAGCTACTGTTCCATAAACAGGTGATTCCGCAATATGAATTCCCCAGACTGTATTTCCGGGAGGTGTAACTGCTGCATACCAGTTATTTCCACCGTTGGTGGTATAGAATGTATTACCGCCGGTACCTCCGGCAACACCGACAGCCCTGTCGATGAATGAAATTCCATATGTACCGAGACCGCCGCCGGTATACTGGGTTTCCCAGGTATATCCGCCGTCACTGGTTCTTATTATTCTTTCGCCGGTAGCAGAAATCCATCCGAATTTGTCATCAGCCATATCCATATCCCAGGGATTTCCTGCAGGCACACTTCCCCTGATGGTCCATGTAGCTCCGCCGTCGGTTGATGCTGCAGTAATTCCGTTATAAGCAGCCACATATCCTGTTGAATCATTTANNCCGTCGCATCCGGCAACAGCAACATTGGGAGATGGTGCAATCACTTCATTTATTTCGCCGGTAAAGGTAGATGTCTGCTGTGTCCAGCTGTGTCCGCCATCAGTTGATTTTGCAATAAAGCCGTTAATTCCGACAATATAGCCGGTTGAATTATCGGCAAAGCTGACATCGTTTATTGAAGATGTAGTAAAATGAGTGCTTAATTCAGTCCAGCTAGCACCGGCGTCGGTTGATTTGAAATAATAACCGTTGCTGCCAGAGAGATATGCAATATTATCGGTTCCGAAACGTACAGAATAAAATGTTATTCCGGTTGGAAATCCGGTTACAGGTGTCCAGCTGTCTCCGCTGTTTGTTGTTCTAAGCAGAGTACTTGAAGCACCGGAGGCAAGACCCGTTGTACCGGAGCTGTTAAATGAAAGCGACCACAACTGTACAGATGCACCAGCATTTACCTGTATCCAGGAAGCGCCGGCATCGGTTGTTTTGGCAATTCTTGATGATCCGCCCACAACAAAACCTGTTGATGGTGAAGTAAATCTTATTTCTTTAAGATCGGTACTTACAAATGGGGCCGTCATAGGACTCCAGCTATCGCCGCCGTTTGTGGATTTATATAAAGTGCTTGTACTTCCGGCAACATAAACATTATTATTATCGGTAGCACAAATACCGTATAGAGTTTTGGTGGAGAGGGAAGTAATAGATTTCGATTCCCATGATGCGCCGCCGTTTGTGGTCTTCTCAATAAAACCATAGAATCCTGCGCACCATCCGTTATTTTCATTAAGGAAGAAAACATCGTATTTGGTGGTGTCGATTGCAGGTACCTGTGTCCATGTAAAACCGCCGTCGGTTGTTTTGAACAACGCCTCAAATGCGCCGGCAATCCAGGCAGTATTTTCATTGACAAAAAATGCCGATCTTAAGACCCGTGTGGTATTTATCGGAATAGTATTCCAGGTTGTACCGCCGTCTGCAGTAAACAAGGTGTGACCGAGAAACTGGGTTACAGTCATATATTTATCCGCCCCGTATGCTGATCCCATGAACGAGGTTTCCGATGAAGGTGTGGGATTTAACATTTGCCACTGCGGGAAAACAGATGCTGTAAAAAGAAGAGTAATACAAAGTGTGGAGAATAATTTTAACATATAGAGCTCCGAAATGAAACAATATTTTAATAGGCAGGTAATTTACGTAAGATTTGTTTTGAAAAGAAGAATTTTATGACAGCATTATAAAACACCAATGTTTAAAAACACTTTAATCAGCACAACCCCACAGCACATTGTATTTTCCTTAAGAATTTTTTTTCTCTTTCCCAGAAATAACTGAACCTTCCGAAAATCAGCGCGTAAAAAAGAAGAAGGATGTTATGGGACGGCATTATAACAAATGGTATCAGTGCAAAATACGCAAGAGTCCATCTTTCAATTCGAAGCAGCGAAAGAACAAAGTCGGAAACATATACTGTCGTCATTCCTGCACAGGCAAAAACAACAATCACAAAAATAAGATCTGTAATTTTTCTTTTATCCACAAACTAATGATATTTCTTATATAACGTTTAAAAAATTAAATTTAATTATTTTTAGCTGGTACTAATTGTACCGGGAAATAATTGAATGCAAAAGATCTTCCTGCAGGTGTTATTATAATCCGGGCTGGTTTATATACAGGATACCAGGCATATTATTCAGCCACCGGATCAAATATCCGGAAAAAAAGACTCTGATAATGTGACCGATCTGTTCCATGTAAGAAGGCGGAAATGACAGGTGTTGACAAAGGCTCTGTTTATGGATTGCTCTGACGGGGATGTTGAACCCGGGGATGAAAAGAATGAAAGCTGTCCCCCGGAAGCCGGTAATCCGATTGGTTAAAAATTGCTGAGCCAGTATCCTGCATTTATAACAAGTATTGCGGTTCTGTAGGGCAGAAGCGAAAGACTTAGAAAAATTATAATCAGTTTTCCTTATATTTATTAATTGACAATATCGCAAGATCTGTTAACCGGTAACAGAGCAGAAATAGTTAATAATTCTCTCGTGGTAAATATACCGGCGGTAAGTTATAAGTTTTTAAGACTGGATTAAAAATGAAAAAAATATTGCTTATAATACCCCTATCTTTTGTCTTATTCTG
Source organism: Ignavibacteriales bacterium UBA6490 (assembly GCA_002435365.1). GTDB lineage: Bacteria > Bacteroidota > Ignavibacteria > Ignavibacteriales > Ignavibacteriaceae > UBA6490. Next base: position 42,135 of record DJMM01000083.1, on the reverse strand, counting down.
CTGCGGCGGTGAAGAGAGGAAATTTAACAGCGAACTGGAAATAAAGATGAATGAAATTGCTGAAAGATACGTAAAGCTGGTGCTCAGGGTCGGCAGGTTCGATCCTGATTATGTGGATGCATACTATGGCCCGGCTGAATGGAAAGATGAAGTTGAAAAGGAAGCTATTGAAAAAGATACGCTGGCCTATGTGAAGCTTAACGATGAAGCAGATGAGCTGCTTAACATGCTTGAAGGATTAAGGAGCATGAAAGCCTCGGATGATGAAATACTGCGTTACCGCTTTCTTTACAAGCAGCTTTTGGCTGTAAAGGGCAGAATTTTTGTGCTGAGAGGAGGCAAATTAAGCTTTGAGGAAGAATGCAGGATATTTTACGATGCGGAAGTGCCTGTAAAAAGCACTGAATATTTTAAATCCGTAATCGCAGAAATTAATGATATGCTGCCGGGCAGCGGGGATGTATCTGAAAAAGCAGCAGCTTTCAATAAAAAATTCATTATTCCCACAGATAAACTTGATGCGGTGTTTAAGGCTGCAATTGAAGAATGCAGAAGCAGAGCGATAAAAAATATTCAGCTTCCCGCAGAAGAAAATTTCAGGGTTGAATATGTAACCGGCAAACCCTGGAGCGGATACAACTGGTATAAGGGAAACAGTTACTCGTTGATCCAGGTGAATACTGATCTGCCGATTTTCATTGACAGGGCAATTGATCTGGCTGCGCATGAAGGTTATCCGGGACATCATGTTTATAATACCCTGCTGGAAAAAAACATGGTCAGGCAGAATAATTGGATGGAATTCACGGTGTATCCGTTGTTTGGTCCGCAGTCTCTTATTGCAGAGGGAACCGCAAATTATGGAATTAAAGTGGCTTTCCCTGGGACCGAGAGAGAAAAATTTGAGAAAAGGGTGCTTTTCCCGATAGCCGGTCTTGATACCTCCCTGGTAGATAAATATTATAAGCTGCAGGATAAATTATCCCTTCTTGACTACACTTTTAATGAAGCAGCACGTAATTACCTGAATGGTAAATGGACCAGGGAACAGGCTTTGAATTACCGAATTAATTACGGACTGGTATCACCCGAAAAGGCGGAAAGGAATATGAAGTTTATTGATGCCTACAGGAGCTATGTGATCAATTATAATCTTGGGAAAGATATTGTTGAAAGATATATTGTAAAAAACGGGGGGACAGATAATAATCCCGCGGTAAGATGGAGAATTTTTGAGCACATCATAACTACTCCCCAAACCCCATCTGGTTTAAGGTAAGTTTATTCCATACTGTTCACCCGGGATAAGACTTAGATAATAACAAGGCTGTCTTTGCTGACAGCCTTATTGTTTTTTACATTTAAGAATCAGAATCTAACGTCGTTTGCAGTCTTATCGTATATATAGTTTACCTCAATCCAGCGGTCGAACGGACCATCCTGACCTGAATTCACTATTTTAATTTTTGAATAGTGTGAATCGGAGTCATAAAGAAAGCTGTAATTGGTGCTGCTGGTTGTCTCTGTATTCCAGGTACCTGAAGTATACAGCGGGGAATCAGCGCCATCAGTTAAACTGGAACTGGAAGTATTGTAAAAATAAGTATATCTGAGCGTGGCCGGTGCCGGTGTTCTCAAATGCTGACTTCTCAGAATATTAGAACCTCCGGAGACGCCCTCAAAATACACGTCAGTTTCAGCAACTCCCGAACCGGTTCGTGTACCTGTTGAAAGATCCAGACCACTGAGATTGTTTGATTGTCTTTCATATAATTTTATACCGGAATAGCTTTCAAGGTCGGGAGGATTCTGTGTCATATCAACATGTTTTGGTGTCAGTATGCCTGCAGTAACGGTAACTGAAACAGTGGTATCGCGGTAGCCTGACAGCTTTAAAGTGATGTTGACTGAGCCAGCATCGAGACCCGTCACGCTGTCGGGAGTAACTTTACCTGTTGCTGTATTGTTAACCCAGATTGACGCACCTACCGGAGATGATGTTACAAGAATACTTCCTGTGGTTGGAGTTATAATCGGATCGGTCGCGGAATCTTCACATGAAACAAAGAGCAGTGCCAGTAAAACAGGCAATATCACAAATAATAATTTTTTCATATCTACCTCTTAGATTTTATTGCTTTGTTAAAGTAATATTGTAAGTAAGCCTGTTTCCGTTATCTCTCCATACACCAATAAATGTTTTCATGTCCGCAGAAACAGTGCCGGTATAATTGCCGTTATTCCTGGTGCCGGCAGTTTCCTTTATTTTCATTTCCCTGGTATCAAAGTTTATTTCACCGGTAACTTTTTCTTTCTTTGGTGAATCCCATCTAACCACAGTCTCCCCTTCAAATACATCTTTATCCTGCGAGCTGATAGTAAGTGTCATTTTTCTTTCGCCGAAAGTTCCTTTCCATTCACCGGTTATATCCGGTATCTGCTGTTCGGCAGCCACAGTTTCTTCTGCAGGCGTTTGCTGGGTTGGTGTTTCGGTTTCCATTTCCTGTGTTTTCTCTTCGGGCATTTCCTTTTTCTGGTCGCAGGCTGCTAAAAACAAAACTGCAAACAGAAAAACAAACAATCGATAGATAAATCTGTTTTTATAATTCATATATGCTCCAATAAAATGTTATTAACTGATTCAGAATAAACTATTATTAACATAACCAGATTTGAATTAAATATCTAATTGTTTTGATACAGGGGTGATATTTAGCTGATCCGAAAAATTATTTACTGCAATATCCTGAAAATTATGTTTAGAAACCGGGAGGTTTTTAGCGGCAAATATCCGTGCTAGATGGGAAAGTATTCGGGATCTATCAGGTTAGGAGAGGTGAATTAACTTTAATTTAAGTCTCATCATTTGGTTTGTTGTATCAGCAAAAAGTGGGGGGTTCTTAGTGACACTCAAATAATATAAGCTAAGCCCATCATCATTAGGTGATTAAATGAATCTATCACAGATAAGAGCGGTATTCACAAATAGGTGCGGATGAAGACCAGTGCCATTATAAATAATTCAGGATATATTTTTTAGACTGCAGAGGGTACAATCCGGAAATAAATTCCGGTACTTTTGACATGTATGAAAAAATTACCTCTAGAATCAAAGACAAGAAAAACCATGTTTTCACTTAGAGCAAACGAAAGATGCGATTCCATAGAATTTTATTGATTCTGATTTTGAAGCAGCAGTAATCGGTAGTAATTACATGTATTATTTACTGAAATAACGTAAATATTACCTGTAATATTTACATTGAATTATAATACAATCTCTATAAGATGTTTATTTCAAAGGCATTAAATTAGAAGATCTAGAATATTCTATAGATAAATCTGTGATTAAAAGGTAGGCTTACCGGGTAGAGATCGACAGGATCATTTATAGATAGAAAATATGAAATATATCAATACCAGAAGAATTCGGTACTTAGTGCTGCATAAAATATGAAGAATTTATGAAACGTAATTTTGTTAGAAGGTTATAAAATAATTACCGGAAGCCATATCAGGTGAAGTGGAATCAGTACGAATAACTGGGAAAAAATTAAGGTGGAATAGCTGGCATAGGAATTGAATCAACAAACGCAACAGACTCAATAAAGACTCAGGTAAAAATAATCCTGAAAAATTTTATTTTATTTAATTAATAAACAACAACAACAATCTTAGGAGAATTATATGGGTCAGCAACAGCTTCTTTTAATCGTTCTTGGCGTTATCGTAGTAGGTATCGCAATTGCGGTTGGTATTAGCCTTTTCAATGCTAATTCTATTAATGCAAATCGCGATGCAGTAGTCAGCGATCTTAACAACCTTGGCGCTCTTGGTATAAGCTACTATAAGAAACCACAATCAATGGGTGGTGGAAACAAAAGCTTTACAGGATTTTTGATACCAACAAATCTTGAAAGCAATGCTAACGGTTCCTATGTAGCTACAGCAACTGCAAAAACTCTTACAATTACAGGAACAGGAGCTGAGTTGGATGCCGGCGTAAATGTTGAATACTCTGCGCTGGTCGACTCTTTGGGTATTATAACTATTACCCAGGTTCATTAATCTCTTTTTACACGAGGCTGGTTATGCCAGCCTCTATTTTTAAGCTATGCTTGGTACCTGTTTATCGGTAACAGGATTTTTCTATTTCCCGGTTTGAAGCAATGAGTGCTTTCATTCAATATATTATACTGCGAGTTAAAATATGATCGAATTTAAATTTACGGCCGAAAAGACAAATGGTCAGATAATAAATGGATCCCTCTCAGCGTTATCGGCAGGAGACGGCAAAAGGAAAATCCAGAAACTTGCTGAAAAGAATCATCTTAAAATTCGTGAAGTACAGAGACGGGCTACTTTTTTTTACAAGGCTCGCAAAAGCAACAGCGAAAAACCGGTAAAGGGTGAACAAAAAGCTTATACAAAAAAAGAAGTTGAAGAGGCGTTATCACGTCTGGGTTACCAGGTTCTTTCAGTCAATAAAAAACTATTCGATTTTTCACCAAAGCCTCCGCATTCCGAAATTGTGACGTTTGTAAAAATCAGTGCAGAGCTTCTGGACCAGAAATTATCATATGGCGAAATACTTACCCTTCTTATAAATGATACACAGAATAAAGCGCTTAAAGAAACTCTCAAAGAAATAAATAATGATCTGAAAAAGGGTGCAGACAGTGAAGTAACTTTTCTAAAGTATCAATCAATATTTGGAAAATTCACAGCTTATATGCTTGGTTTGGCTTCAAAAAGCGGTAATATGGCCGAAATTTATAAAGCCACGGCTAAATTTTTGGAACGAAACCAGGAATTTAAGAAAAGTCTTAGGAGTGCACTTATTACCCCAATGGTTACACTGTTTGTGCTATTCCTTGCAGTATTGTTCTACGTACTTTACATCTTCCCGGAGACAGCAAAGCTGTTTGTAAAATTTAAACTTGATCTTCCACCGATGACTGCATTTACGCTGGATGTAAGTAATTTTCTGCAGGCCAATCCGGTGCTTGTTGCTGCAGTATCAATAATTCCCCCGGTATTTTTCTGGCGGTTTATAAAAACAAAAAAGGGTGAATACTTTTTTGATCAGTGGATTTTAAAGCTCCCGGTTATCGGCTCTCTTATACACAAAACAATTATCGAAGTCTTCAGCCGTGTATTTTATACACTATACAGCGGATCCGCCGAAAGCATTGAACCTATCCGCATTGCCGCTGAAGCTGCCGGGAACAGGTATTTTGAAGATAAAGTTAAAAATGTAGCTATTCCTCTGATGGTTAAAAAGGGGGTAGGCATAACGGATGCTTTTGAAGTGAGCGGGGTTTTTACTGAAACCGCCTTATCAAGATTTCATTCGGGTGAAGAGACCGGAACAATCAGAAACACAGCACTCCAGCTTGCAAATTATTATGAGAGTGAAACGGTATACAGATTAAAGAATGTAATTGAGATGATCCAGGTTACTATCGCAATGGTTATTATGGTGGTAATGATTCTCCTGACACTGGTATCTGCGGAGACTGCTACGGTCAGTCCGAAGCAGCCGAACGTTGTTGAAATTGTTACATCTTCAGGAAATAATATAGTATGATTGATGCAAACCTGGAGATGACTGATAAAATCGGTTATCTTCTGTTTAAAAAAGGAATTATAGACGAATTAACTCTTGAAAAAGCTTTAAATGCAAAAGCCAACGACAGGACAAAGATAAAAAGAAATCTTGCACAGATACTTGTAAAGGATTTCGGTTATGATCACGATGTTATATTCAGGGAAGTTGCATTATTATATGCATTCAGAGAACTGGATACTCGTCCGGAAGAAATCCCCCCCCAAAAACTTGAACAGATAAAACAGATGATTACAAATGTGCCTGATGCGCTGAAGGGGCAGATAATGGCACATAAGGTTATTCCTTTCATGTTCGATGATCGTTCCAGAGATAAACTGATAATTGCCGCAATTGATCCTACTGACAGGAATATTCCCAAAATTGCTTTCGGGCTGAATGCGAAAAAGTATGAAGTTATTTATATAAGAAAAAAAGATTATGAAAAACTTATAACTATCATCCTTCCTCCAGAAAACGAGTTTCTGAAAGCAATGGAAGAGGCTGAATCCGAAGTAAATCTTGAACCGGATGACAGTAATCTTGACGAAGATATCTTAAATGCTGAGATAAATAAAAGCGCCCTGATTAACCTTGTTGAAGCTTCCCTTCTTGAAGGTGTTCGCCGCGGTGCAAGCGATATTCATTTTATGCCCAAAGCCGGAAACAGAACTGAAATTATGATGAGAATCGACGGCAATCTCCAGCAATGGCATGTACAGGAAGGGACTTTGCCAGAAGCAGTTATGGCTGTTGTAAAGGACCGTTCCAAAGGTATGGACAGGTTTGAGCGTGAAAGAGCACAGGATGGATTTATTCAGCGTGAAATTGACGGACATATTATACGCTTCAGGGTTTCTGTGCTCCCGATGGTAGGCACGGAGCTGAAAAACAAGTTTGAAAGTGTTGTTATAAGAATTCTGGATGATAGAAAAGTAATAAAGGATTTAAGCAAACTTGGGTTAACGGGATATACCAGGGATGTTTTTATAAAAGCTATTAACCAGCCCCAGGGTATGATAATTCTGACAGGTCCGACCGGAAGCGGAAAAAGCACTACTCTGGTGGCAGCATTGTACCAGGTTATTGATCCAACAGTTAATGTGCTGACTGTGGAAGATCCTGTTGAGTATGTAATTGAGGGAGCCAGACAGCTTAAAATAGGTTACAAAATGAATTTTGAGCAGGCTATAAGATCCATTCTAAGGCACGATCCTGATATTGTTCTGGTCGGTGAGATGAGGGATCGTGAAACAGCTGAAACAGCCATAAAGCTTGCAAATACCGGACACCTTACATTTTCAACACTGCATACCAACGATGCTCCTAGCGCTGTTGCAAGACTTTATAAAATGGGCATCGAGCCATTTCTGATTGCTTATGCTATTAATTTAATTGTTGCACAGCGCCTGGTTCGGAAGCTCTGCAACGACTGTAAAAAGAAGGTTGTTCAGTTTGATGAAGCATTAATGCATGCCGCTGAGCTGAAGATTGAAGATTGGCAGAATTATACAATTTATGAAGCCAATGGATGCGATAAATGCAATAATACAGGTTATAAAGGAAGAATGGCTATACACGAAGCACTCTATTTTACTAAAGATATCAGGAAAATTATCGTAAGATCAGGAATAGAAGTAGATGAGGATGCAATCCGTCAACAGGCTAAAAAAGACGGATCACTTAGCCTGAGAGAATCAGGATTTGAAAAAGTAAAACTCGGCCTTACCTCAATTCAGGAAGTTATAGCCGGGACTACGGAAGACTAAGGTATGAAAAAAGATATCAGTATAATATTCTTAATACCGAATAGTAAGGTTAATAATTTTAAAAAATAAACGTGGAAATAAGCTGTGTCTATTTTCGATGAAGCAAAAAAAATACTAGTTGACTTTACCTCAACAATCCCGATAACCTGCTGGGGGCTGGACAGGGTGGATTATATTTTGGGAAACATTGAAAGCATCAAAGCCGAAGAGAGGGTAGTGCTCAGGACTATGATGAACAGGTTTCTTTCTACAATGATTGAGAAAGAGTCTTCGGATATCGAAGTGGGGGGGCATGGTACAGGTGGTTTTATTTGGTTGCGGACATACGGAAAAAAGGAAAGAATGAAAGAATTTCCTCAATTTTCGTCCGATGAATCGGCAACCATGATTATTAACCTGCTGAATCAGAATCAGCGCCAGTATCTGCTAAATAACCGGAATCTTGATTTCAGTTATACATTTTTATATGAGCGTAAAAATACTGATGTTAGATTTAGGGCAGATGCTTATTTTGATCTTGATACCCTTACCTTAAATATGCGTGCTATAAATGCACAGCTGAGATCTATTGAATCACTTGAATTTCATCCGGTAGCTGTGAGGGCAATGAGCCACACCTACATTAAATTCGGATTATCCCTGGTAACGGGAATAACCGGCTCGGGTAAATCAGCCACCCTGGATTCTATAATAGATGCACATAATAAGGTTGATCCTGCTCATGTGGTAATAATAGCTTCTCCGGTAGAATATGTGCATAAATCGAATGTGGCAATCATTAAACATCGTGAAGTAGGACGTGATGTGCTTTCCTTCAGAGAAGGCGTTATTCAGTCACTTCGCCAGGATCCCGATATTATAGTTATCGGGGAAATGAGGGATCCGGACACGATTGAGGCAGCTTTAGAGGTAACAGATACCGGTCACAAGGTATTTTCTACACTTCATACATCCTCGGCAGTTGAAAGTCTTGACCGTATAATTGCCGAAGTTCACCCGGGAGAGCAGGAAAGAGTTCGAAACAGGCTTGCAGACGTTTTGGTGTCAGTTGTGTCACAAAAGCTTATTCCAAGCATAGATGGCAAGAGAGTGCTTGCCAAAGAGGTACTAATTGTTAATCCGAATGTAAAAGCAGCTATAAAAAACAATAATACAAGCGAAATTTACATGATGATCAATCAGGGGGGACCCCAGGGAATGATCACTATGGAACAGGATTTGAAGCGTTTATATATGAGCAAAAAGATTACTCTTGAGAACGCTATTGCATATGCAAACAGTAAAACAAGAATTCAACAAATATTATCGGCGGTTTAAGTGAAGCCAATTGTATGTCTATATTGTGAAGGTAACGATACCAAAGTTGCCGTAATATCCAAAGAACAGGATAAGCTCAGGGTTGCAAAATTTGCATCCTACGATTCCGTTCATCCGGTAATCGATATCGAAGATGGTATAACCTCCCTCAGTATTGAGGGAGAGGGATTAACACTGGAAAAGGTTGAGAAAGAAACCTCGGTTTCCTCGGCCATGACAGTAACAGGCGCAGGACTGATAAGTGCTGCCCTGAAAGATTTTAATCTCGCAAAGTATTCATTTCTTCCAGCACTCACCGAGCCATCAATATATTATCATATTTTCGAGGGTAAAAAGAACGTTAAGAACGCAAAACTTACCCAGGAAATACTTAATGATATCAAGGAGTCCAAGAATATATATCTTGAGAAAGACAACCTTGGTTATATTGAGCTTGCTGATAAATCCATGCTCTCGGTATTTCTCAGCGGTGATATTCCGTGTGTTAATCTTGTTAATGCCATTGCCCGTCACAACGGCAGAAGGTATTACAAGATACCCACCATAAAAAGTGCGGAGCTGTCCCTTGCTTATTATATAGCCAAAAAGAAAAAGTTTTTCCCTGATGATTCCTCACTCATTGTGTATATCGGCAAGGAGTATAGTAAACTGATTTTTCTGCAGGGAAGAAAACTCAAGCACATTGGTGGTACGCTCGATATAGGAACGGTTAATCTCCACACCTATGACGTTTATTTCTCTAAAATACTGCTTGAGATGGAAAATGGAGGTATTTCGCAGCTTGATAATATTATAGTTTGCGGAGAAGATGATTCTGAGAATCTGATACTTTCATTTTATGGCACATTCCCGGAAGCAAATGTTTCAAGGATTGATTTTGATGAATTAAATGTTTCGGATCTTGATGAACAATCTAAAGAAAAATTGTCATCCTTTACAGTCCCCATAGCGGTTGCAACAGAATATTTCGATGAACTTGATGGAATATATTCAGGCGTAAATCTGTTACCCAAATACGTCAAGGATGAGCAGAAGACTTTCCAGTTTGCCTGGCATGGATATGCTGTACTTCCGCTCCTGTTCGGCACGGCTTTAATGGTAACGCTTCTGGTATTGAGTAACATGCGAAAAATCGATGCGCTGGATAAGGAAATAGCGCAGAAAACAATAATGGTTAACGAGAATCAGCAGATTCTTAACCAGATTCAGATGATAAAAACCAAAATAAATACCTTCGATCAGACCCAGGCTATACTGGATACCGTATCTTCCGGTGCTTCTGTATGGTCAGGAGTAATGGCTGAGATCTCGAACTTCTTTGCCGCGAGAAAAAATATATGGCTTACAAAAGTAGCAGCGGATCCCGGAAACAATGTCTTGCTTGAAGGGTATGCGCTTGATAAAAGAGTACTCACTGATTTTGCCTACTCCATAAATTCAGCAGAATTAAAGAATATGGTATTTGAGGAGCTGAGAGATCAGAACGCCTACAAATTTAACATTGTATTCAATTTATTAAGTTTTCCGAAGAAGTAATTATGAACAGGAAATTAAAAAACACGCTGGGATTAGTCGGACTGCTGCTGTTGATACTGGTAGCAGGAATTGTCTACATTTTTGTTGTACAAAAAAGCAGTATAACAGAACGGACATCAAAGGTGGCCGAACTGAATTCCCATTCGCTTGAAAAATCCAAACTGCTGGAAGAGTTAGTACAGATGCAGCTTCGTGCCGCAGTTCTTGATTCCATTCTGGCAGCCAGAAAGTTCAATATCCCTCAGGATATATCCTCTATTAAATTCTTCACATTTGTGAATGGCCTGTCACCGGTTCTATCGCCGGATATGAGGATAAATATCGAGTACGCGGGAAGAAAACCGGAGCGGGATTTTGAATTTTATGAGTATAATCTTTCAGGAGGAGGTGCGTATAATGATCTGTACAAGTTCATTTATTCGATTGAACAGAGTAAAGAACTTAAGAAGATCAAGAATCTGTCGTTGTCTAACCTTGTGATTGAAAATGATGAAGGTATTCCGCAGTTCTATGTGGGCTACAGTATGACGGTTAACGTATACTTCTCCAGGGATGACAGGTTTGCAACCTCGGAGTTCGTCGAAAACAATTTATCCACCGGGCTTTATCACGATGTGTTTTATCCGATTATCCGGAACGAAATACCACCGAACGTGGATAATTTGCTGGATGTTCAGGGAGCAAAACTGCTTGCCCTCATACCGGAAGGCGCATTTTTATCGGATGTTAAAGGAAATACTTACCTGTTGTGGGAAGGCGAGCAGATATATCTTGGATACCTGACAAAAATTGATTATGACCACAACACTGTAAGCTTTATCCTCAATAAGGGTGGAATAATAGAAAAAGTCGACCTTTATTTGCAACCAGAGATTAAAAAGAAAAAGTAGTGAGTTTAAAATGAAAAATATAATACTTGCCCTTGTAGTAATATTATTCAGTATGCAGTCAGTTGCACAGAAGCAGCTCGAAAAAAGCTTGCGGGGATATGTTAATCCCGATGAGCTTGTAACGCTTTCTGCCAATCTTCCTTTTTCACAGGCTATTGCACTTCTGAGCAAAGTAAGTGAAAGTACAACTGGGAAGAAAATCCTCTCAACAGTTGAAAGCAATGATCAGATCGGACTTGAAATAACCAATGTGGAATACTATAAAGCACTGGTTATGATTGTACAGTATGCCGGTCTTACTTTTGATGAAAGGGAAGATATTATCGTCATCAAGAGAAAAGGCGAAAAAGAACTTAAGGATGAAAAATATTATGCCGGTGTTGATTCCAGGGAAATAAACATCTCTGCTGTGTTTTTCGAGATGGATGTTAATACAGCTAAAAAAGTTGGAGTCGACTGGAAATTCTTTTTCAGAAAAGATTTTGAGTTAGGTATAATATCAGGTACTGACAGAGAAAAACAAGAGGAAGTTGGCGGTTCCGGGGGACAGCAGCAGCAGGTTCCTCCTGATTTTCTGGTAAGCGGCAAAGGTTCTTTTGATATCGGAAGCTATACAGCCGACGCTACAGCAGTCTTTCAGTTTTTTGAACAGGAAAATCTCGGTGAAATAATAGCCTCACCAAATATTACAGTCAGGGACGGCGTTAAGGGTAAAATACAGGTAGGCTCCGACTTTTCGATAAAACAGAGAGATTTTTCGGGTAATATTATTGAGAATTTCTTCTCAACCGGCTCAATAATCGAAGTAACACCATTTATCTACAGCGAGGATGATGTTGATTATATACTCCTTGATATTAAAGTTGAAAGAAGTTCATTTACTCCGGGAGACCTGACAACTGAAATCAGAAAAACTTCTGCCTCAACACAGGTACTAATGCTGGACAGGGAAGAAGTGGTTGTCGGCGGCTTGTTTATAAATGAGGAGATCAAGATAAGGACCGGTGTTCCTTTCCTGAAGGATCTACCCTGGTGGGTATTCGGCTTAAGATACATTTTTGGTGCTGATGAAACACGCATTAATAAAAAAGAACTTGTGATTCTGTTGAAAACAGATTTAGTACCTACTCTCAAGACCAGGATTGCAGCAACAAAATCAACAACTCCAATCCGGGATGAGGTTAAAAAGCATCAGCAGAAAGCAAAATATTATCAGTTTAATCAATCACCAACTAACTAAAACAAATGGAATCAATTCTCATTGTTGATGATGATCTAAAATTATGTACGGTTCTTAAAGAAGAACTTACAGAAGTAGGGTACAACGTGGATTACGTTAATAATGGATTTGACGTTTTCGGATTCATTAGGAGTAATCCAGTTGACCTTCTACTTCTGGATCTTAAAATGCCCGGGAAGGACGGCTTTGAAGTACTAAAGGAGCTCAACGATCAGAAAATTGATATTAAGATTATTGTACTAACCGCTTATGCGGATGTTAAAAGTGCCATTGATTCTGCAAAGATGGGAGCCAGTGACTTTATCAGTAAACCTTATGATCTTGACGAATTATTAATAACCATAAGGAAAGTGCTTCAAAGAGATACTTAAAGAATGAAGATCAGCTACCGTATATTATTCATTAATTTTGCCGTAGTTGTTGCCATACTTGCCAGTTCTGCCGTTGCCATATATTCCGTTATGTACAAGGTTGTCTCCACCCAGCAGACAAGATACCTGGTGAATTCCGCAAACAACTTCTTGTTCAGCTATCGCGGACTACTGCAGGATAGCGAAGACGAATTTTTGTCTCTTGCTGATAAAGAATTTAAGAAATTATCACCCGGTGAGCTTAAAGATATCGATTTTATTCTCAAATCAGAGCCGGATTCTCCTTCCCTAGATGTAATTTATGCAGTAGATGAATGCTATACCTCCGATACAGCTTATCAAATTTCACGCTTCATTGACGATAATCCTCTTGCAGTGATAAAATCTGTGGATATGGGAAAAGACAGGTATTACTACGGCAGAATTTTTAACGAAAAAGTTCTCAATATTCTATCCCAGAGAATCGGTATGGATATAGCTCTGATATGGAATAAATCGGTTGTCGAAGTTTCAAACCTATCCAGCAACAAAACAAACTTCAATCTTATAAATCAGGCTAATGCTGCTTTTCTGCAGGATGCCAGTCTGGCAACGTTTACCGGAGCTTCGGATACAGATGATATTATTGCTGTAAGATATGTCCTGAATAAGGAGTCGGAGCAGGGTGGGACGCTTAATTTTATAATATTTGCCAAACTTGGTGCTGCTTCAGATTTTAAGTCATCGCTCTTTGATATTACGCTTCTTATCGGATTGACGGGTGTAATACTTTCACTTATCCTGACAATGTTGTTTACAGATAAAATGCGAAAGCAGATCAGCAGTCTGAGCGAAGCTACCGAAGTAATAAAAAAAGGCAACTTCAGTCAGAAGATTGAAATTAAATCGAATGATGAACTCGGAAAGCTTGGAACCGCATTTAACACCATGCTTGACGAACTTGCGTTAAACGAACAGGCCAGAAACGAGTATTCAGAGTTCATTACACTGATAAACCGGAATCCTTCTCTTACTGAAATATCAGAAGCAGCCCTGGGTAAAATCATAAAGGCATGTGGTTATACGGTTGGAGCCTTATACATTGTTGAAGAGGGAAGATTTATTAAAACAGCTTCCTACGGATTGCATAAAGATTTTATCATGAATCAGGATCCCGGACTCTTCAAATCCGTTGTGGCAAGTCATGAAATTTTGGAAATTCATATCGAGGATAATTATCCACAGCTGGCATCAGGCCTTGTTAATTTAAATATTAAATATGTATTAATTCTCCCGGTAATCAACAACAACAGGGTGATTGCTATTATTGAACTCGGGGCAGTCTCAAAACCCCTTGAGAAAACCGGAGATTATATTTCACGGATAAAGGACCAGCTGGCTGTCGGACTGACAAATGCGCTGGCATTTGTCCAGCTTGAAAACCTGGTCTCTGAACTGCAGAAGCTGAATGAAGAATATCAGATTCAAAATCAGCAGGTAAGGCTGCAGAACGAGACTCTGATTAATCTTCACCGGGAATTAAAGGAAAATGCTGACGAACTTGTTATCCAGAAACAGAGAGCCGAAGAAGCAACAAGATTAAAATCTCAATTCCTTGCCAGCATGTCCCACGAGCTGCGTACACCCATGAATTCTATTCTTGGACTCACCGAACTTATTCTGGAGGACTCCCTTATAACCGGGAAGAATCATGAAAGACTTGAAGTCGTTTTGAAGAGCGGCAGACGTCTGATGAATCTTATAAATGATATTCTCGATTTGTCTAAAATAGAAGCAGGGAAAATGGAGGTGCATAAAGAGGATCTGCTTCTGGAAGAAATTATATCCGAAGTTGAAACCTCGGTAGATCCTCTGATCCAGAACAAACAGATTGGTTTTTATATTGAAAGATGTCTGGATACGAATTTAATGATTGTATCCGACCATGGTAAACTTATTCAAATACTTCTTAATCTGCTGGGTAATGCAGTTAAGTTTACTGAAAGAGGTTCCGTTAAACTGATTGTGTCTTCTCCTTCAGATGATATACTCCAGTTTGATATCAAAGATACTGGAATTGGCATTAACGAAGAGGACCAGCGCGTAATTTTTGAGGAATTCAGGCAGGCAGATGGAACAACCACCAGGAAGTTTAGCGGTACGGGCCTGGGACTCGCCATAACCAGCAGACTTACTGGTTTACTGAAAGGCTCTGTTTCCTTTGAAAGTAAATCAGGAGAGGGCAGCACTTTTTCTGTTAAAATTCCTTTTGTAAAAAGTCGGGTTCCTGTGCCGGCAGCAATTCAATCTTTAGAGCTGGAGTCCCTTGTAAAAAACCGAAACCATCCTATTCTTATTATAGATGATGATGAAAATATCAAAATTACAATCGGAAATTATCTCAACTCCAGAGGTTATGAAGCAGTATTTGCCGAAAATGGTCTGGAAGGTATAAGTAAAGCCATAAAGCTTCAGCCATTCGCAATTACGCTGGACCTGATGCTTCCTAACAGGGACGGATGGACAACCCTCAAAAACCTTAAGGATAATCCCCTCACCAAAAACATCCCGGTGATTCTTATCTCTATACTGGGAGACCAGAAAGTGGGATATGGCCTCGGCGCATTTGAATATTTTGTTAAACCGGTTAGCCAGAACGAATTATTGTCAACTTTTGTAAAACTGGAAAATCTTGTCAACAAAAGAATTGAAAAAGTGGTTATTGTGGATGACGATGAACTGGAATTTGAAAGGTTTAAAAAAGAATTTAAAAATGAAGGGGTGAGGATTGATTACATCAGGGACAGTGAGTTTGCATTCAGTAAAATCCTGGAAATTCAGCCGGACCTTGTTATAGTAGATATTCTCATGCCGTCTGTTGACGGAATTACCTTATCCCATAAACTTAAACAACATAAAGAGACAAGACATATACCGATAATAATATCAACTGCCAAGGATCTCTCTGACGTGGAAAAAGATTCATTACAGAATATTGTTGAGAAAATAACAGTTAAGTCCAAAGGACATCCCATGGATGTTCTGAAGGTGGTAAGAGACAGGATAAAGATGCTCGAACAATACGATATCGCCAGGGAAGTAAATGTTTATCCCGGCAATCCTGAAACTACTGCCGAAGGCCCGTCTGTTAGTGACTCGCTTGATGTGATGATAGTAGATGATGATCCGGATGCACTTTATACACTGAATGAGATTGTTCAGTCCTGCCGTTGTAATACCCTGCTGGCGAGCAGCGGACCTGAATGTCTGAATATTCTTGATAATCAAATTCCCGACCTTATTCTGCTGGATATTATGATGCCTGAAATGGATGGTTTCCAGACACTCAGGAAAATCAAGGAAAATAAACAGCTGGCTAACATTCCGGTGTATGCGGTTACTGCCAAAGCAATGCTCGAAGATAAAGCTATTATAATTAAACACGGTTTCGATGATTATATCTTCAAACCGGTGAATGCAGGAGTTCTGGCATTTAAGTTGAAGAAACTTTTATTTACACTTAGAGTAAACCAATGAAAAAAATTTTAGTTATTGATGACCTTCCCGAGAATGTGTTTATTTTACAGGACAGACTTGAGCATGAAGGCTATGAGGTGGTTACTGCATACGACGGAAAAACAGGAATCGAAAAAGCTGTAACCGAAATGCCGGACCTGATTCTTCTTGATGTAATGATGCCGGAGGTAACCGGTATCGAGGTTTGCAAAACCCTGGTTGGTAATACCGCTACCCAGCATATCCCCATAATCCTGGTGACCTCTAAAGCGGGTGCCGAAGATACCAAAGAAGGACTTGAAGCAGGAGCATTTGATTATATAAAAAAACCATTTAACCGGATTGAATTGGTGGCAAGAATTAATTCTGCGTTAAAGCTTGCAGAAGCACAAAAAATAATTCTGGAATCAGAACAAAAAAATACTTTTGCTGCAACCGTTGTTACAACAAATCATAAAATTAAACAGCCGCTTACACTTATGAGTCTCTCACTTGCCGCTATAAAAAGAGAATTGAGCAAAGAGGAGGTATCGAAAGAATCAATCCTGAAAAGACTAAGCTATATTGATACCGCCATAAAGGACATTAACGAGGTTCTTAACCAGCTTGGCTCTATAAAGAAACCGGTTTTTTCAAGCTATATAAAAAATATAAGAATGGTTGAAATTAACGGAAAAGGGAAAGAGCTGTCAGATTAGTTTCTGTATGGTCGAAAGCATGGTATCGAATTCATAAGGTTTTGTAAGCAGACTGCTTATACCCAATCCCTTCATATCAAGATTTTCAGTGAATGATAAACTTCCGGTAGAAAGTATAACCGGCAGGGATATGTTCAGTTTCTTTATCTTCTGAAGACATTCTATTCCGTTCATCTCCGGCATATTATAATCAATAATAAGCAGATCCACTTTGATCTCCTCGGTCAGAACTTTCAGCACTTCTATACCCGACTGTACCCGAATAACTGAATAATCGTTTGATTCAAGAAGTTCTGCAAGCAGGTCACGAAGCATCATTTCATCATCTGCCAGCAAAATTATCTTGTTTGATAAACCTGGTTTTTCAAATGATGCAGGTTCAAAGGCCGGGATGAAAACCTCGAAGGTTGTTCCATTGTTTTCCCTGCTTGACACATCAATATGCCCCTGATGTGCTTTTATTATTCCATATGAGACATATAAGCCAAGCCCGGATCCTGTTTCTTTTTCTTTTGTTGAAAAATACGGGTCAAATATTTTTTGAAGATTTTCCTCGCTGATACCGCTGCCGGTATCCTTTACCCTGAAAAGCACATAATTTCCTTTTGAAAGCAACGGATATTTAAATATATTTTTTTCGTCAATTGAGATATTGCTACCGCTTAAAATTATTTTGCCTTTTTCTTCGATTGCTTCTTTCGCATTTACACATAAATTCAGAAGAACCTGATAAATTTCAGTGCTGTTGCCGAGAATATCTGATAAATTATTATCGATGGAAGTTTCAAAGGTTATATTTTTCGGGAAAGTCTGCACAATAACTTTCGATAATTCCGACAACAGTATTCCGGGTTTTATAAGCTCTTTCCTCTTTGGTGTTGGTTTTCCGAAAGAAAGCAGCCCTTTGGTAAGGTCTTTTGCCCTTACCGAGCAGCTTTCGATATTGTCAATCAGTCTGCTGGTGTCTTCTCTCTGAGGTACTCTTTTTCTGAGCAGGTTAAGACTGCCGAAAATGCTGGAGAGAAGGTTATTAAAGTCGTGTGCCATTCCGCTGGTCAGCTTACCTATAGTTTCAAGCTTTTGTGCCTGCAACAGCCTGTTTTCAAGGTTTGCATTAAGTTCGCGTACACGCGTACTGCTGACAGCAAAGGACAGCAGCGAAGATAATTTTTCAATATTGTTTACCTCGGACGGCTGATATTTACCCTTGTGCTTCCCGGCTATTATAACTGCAAGGAGATTATTATCAAAAAAACAGGGTGAGAGTATAAGGCTTTCCGATTGAAATAACCTGGCCAGATGGAAACCAATATTATCGGAAGTATTTGTTGCGATAAGCGATTTTTTATTCAGCTGAAACCAGCGTATTATAAAAGAAAAGTTCAGCTTAATTTCTTTCTCCGCATCTTCCCTGATCTTTATAATTTCACTTGTTTCCTGGAAAAGAAAGCTTAAATTTTTATTCTCTTCAATAAAAACAATTGCCCCGAATTCACTTCTCGAAACAGCTACGCATCTTAATAAAATTTCCTCGGCCAGTATACTCAGGGATTTTTCCTTAACCAGCAGTGTGAGCACATTCTGAAGCTCTGTTTGAAAAAGGACATTCTTGTTGTCCGCATCCCGGACAACTGCACTATTTCCGTCCGCACCTGAAATTTTTATCAGGTAACCTTCGGTTCTTTTTCCTTTCAAAGGTTTTATGTTTAAGCTGAATTTCCCTGAAATGCTGAAGTTATAAAACCGTGATGACCGAAGAGCTGTAAAATCCTTTTTCTCGATTCCATCGAACTGATCCGGGAAATAATTTCCCACCCTGATCCTGCTTCCGGAAACTTCCTTGAATTTTTTATTGAACCAGATGAACCTGAGGTCGGGATCAAGAATTGCAGCAGGGAAGTCCTCGTTTTTCAGGAACTCATCGGCTGCATATTTCTCAAGAATCTTTCCTGGCATTTACTGCTTTATCTGATATTTTTTAATTTTTGTATAAAGTGTTTTGGGACTTATTCCAAGCTGGGAGGCTGTTTGTGATCGATCCCACCGGTAATAAGTCAAGGCTTTGGCTATATGCCTTTTTTCAATTTCATCCATCGACAAAATGCCGTCTTCGTCTGCTATCAGTTCAATTACTTTTGGTATTGTTCTTCCTGCATTAGTTGGCAGACTAAGATCGTCAGCTGTAATTATATCGCCTTCCGCAAAAATAATGGCACGTTCAATTACATGTTCAAGCTCACGTATATTACCCGGATAATCATAATTCATAAGCGCATATTCCGCTTCTTCAGAAAGTTTTTTGGGCGAACGGACCGGGCTTTTTGTCTCAAGAAAATATCTTGCCAGAACCAGTACATCTTCCTTGCGTTCCCTTAATGCGGGTATGGTCAGGGTAATTACGTTCAGACGGAAAAGCAGATCCCTTCTGAAATTTTTATTATCGGCCTCTTCCAGAAGATTTCTGTTTGTTGCACCGATAACTCTCACATTCGAGGTTAAATTGGTTACACCTCCGATTCGCCTGTATTCTCCGTTTTCAAGAAACCTGAGAAGCTTTGGCTGAAGTGAAAGACTGAGCTCCCCGATTTCATCAAGGAAAAGCGTACCTCCGTGAGCTATCTCAACAAGACCTTGCTTTGTTGATTTTGCATCCGTAAAGGCACCCTTTTCGTGTCCGAATAATTCGCTTTCAATCAGCTGGTCGGGAAGTGAAGCGCAGTTTATAACCACAAAAGGTTTATCGTTCCGGGATGAATATTTGTGAATCAGTTCGGCGAATAATTCTTTTCCTGTTCCTGTCTCTCCTTCAATAAGAATACTGGAATCGGTCATTGCTGACTTATGAGCAAGATTCATTACCTTTTGAAGCTCGGGAGATACGCCCACTATCCGTGTTCCAACACTTCTTTTGGCAACCTGGTTTGACAATACAGTGTTTTTTACAAGCAGTTCCTTATGCTCAAGAGCCCGGTTAATGGTTAATACAAGATCATCAAAATTATATGGCTTTGTTATAAAATCGTAGGCACCTAGCTTTATGCACTCTATTGCCTTTCTGATTTCAGACTGTGCTGTCAGAATTATTACCTGGATAGTTGAATTATAATCGGATGTGAATTTCAGAACTTCTTCACCGGAAACATCTTTCATGTTAAGATCCAGCAGCAGAGCATCGTAATTTTTTTTCTTTATGGCATCAATTGCAAAACTGCCGTCATATACAGTGTCTACTGAAAATCCTTCCTCAAGAAGCTGTTCCTTCAGCAGGTAACATAGGGTTTCATCATCATCACATACGAGAATTTTAGAATTTTTCGGCATAGCATCTTTCAATTATTATTAAGAGGTAAATCCATTTGTATAGGTTTAGCTAATTATTTATATTTAAAGCTCTTATTTTTATGGGCGCGTAGCTCAGGGGTAGAGCATCTGCCTTTTAAGCAGAGGGTCGGTGGTTCGAAACCACCCGCGCTCACAATCCCGGAAGCATTGCTTACCGGGATTTTTTATTTTAAAATCACTAATTAATGTCAATTTTTCCGCATCCGCTTATTCAAAACCGTCCGTTAATTAGTTTATATATTTTTGGACTGAATAATACTATATTAATTATACATCGGCAAGTAAATTTTACCGATTTTTCCTGTATAAAGGAAAATTTGGTGATTTTAAATTATTAAATTCCTATTTTCACTAAAGATTAATGAGATTCCGATTATGGGTGAAGTTGTTTTCTGGACAATTATAAGAACTGCGATCCTGATCCCGGTGCTCTGGTTTGTGTATGGAATTTTAGACTACCAGCTCTGGTGGATAGTAAGCCTTACTTCGGTTTACGGCGTTATAATCCATCCTGCAATCATCCATTACAGATTGTTTGAAGAGAAAAACAAGGATATAATAGAATCAACTCTTTGTTCTTCCTGCCGTTATTTCGATGTAACTGCTGTGCTTTGTACAAAATATGATGAACACCCTGATATGAACTATCTGCCCTGCGGTGGACTTGACTGGGAGCCTAAACAAAACAAAAACGAGGAAAACCTTATCCGTTAAATTTGTATAGTGTTACCGGTTCTTCCTGCCCTTTTACAAAGACATCACCAATAAGCTCAAAATTATCTTTAAAATTATCAAGTTCGCTGTATACTTCTTTTGAAATAAGCATCCTGGTATTGTAAGTTTTGTTAAGCTGCTCAATCCTGGAAGCCAGAATTACAACAGAACCGGTAACTGAGTATTGTTTCCTTTCAGGGGATCCCACGTTTCCTGCAATTACTACTCCTGCATGTAATCCTATACCTGCCTTCAACCCTGAAACCAAGTCTGAAGAATTTCTGCTTATCTCGTCAAGAATTTCTGCGGCAGCATTTACAGCATTTCTGCAATCGTGTTCAAATGATAATGGCGCTCCGAAGG
Source organism: Ignavibacteriales bacterium UBA6490 (assembly GCA_002435365.1). Taxonomy (GTDB): domain Bacteria; phylum Bacteroidota; class Ignavibacteria; order Ignavibacteriales; family Ignavibacteriaceae; genus UBA6490. The sequence goes on along the minus strand of DJMM01000083.1, from coordinate 20,792 downwards.
TTGCCAGAAAACCATCCCCCAGAAACTGGTTTATTATACCATTGTTCTTTGAAACAATCTCAGCCATAAAACTGAAAATTACATTCTGAAATTTTACTATCTCTTCCGGATCCTTGTCTTCTACCATCAGGGAAAAATCCCTAATATCAAGAAACATAACGCATACTTTTTTTCTTTGTGCTGCAAATTCTGTTTTGATGCTCATGAGCTCATTCGCAACTTCCTGGGATACCTGCTGTCCAAAAAGATTTTTAACCCTGATTTGTTCCTCCATCGTTTTTATTGAAGTAAGTGTCCTTTTTTTAACCTGGGTGGTAACAAATCCGGCAGCCAGTCCGCTGATTGCGAGAAGCAGACTTTTTGTCAATACATTAAGACTGTTTGAAAGAAACCCCCCTGTAGGATCTGTATACATATAAGTGAAATAACCGGCAAGCGCTGCATATTCTGCTGCTGCCAGCAGACCTGTAAATAAACACAAATAAAAATCCAACCGCAGAACAGACAGTATTATAAAGATAAAAAACCCGAAAGGCGCCGGTCCATGTAAAACATAGAAAGAATTTAATGATTCCGAAACTACCAGAACAAGCACTGCAGGTATACTGGTCTCAATAAAAGCATTAACATATCTCATCATTAGCGGGGGGGTTATTTTACGACTGATCAGCTGCTTGAAAAATAACCTTAAGACCGCTTCGTATGCTGCCAAAAACAGAAGAACAAACAAGAGCCTGATGGCTAAATCCCTTTTACCGAATATTATGGAGAATGCAGGTACCTGTATGTACATCAGCAGACTGTACATTACAGAAAGAGAAATAAAAATGATCATTAAAATAGATGCTCTGTTTTTTTCGCTCTCGAGCAGGTTTCTCCGGAACTCTTTTTCACTGAATTGATCCCCAAACGGAGAGAAAAGCTTTACCATTTTATGAAATCCTGTAATTATTAAATGTCAACTTAAAGAATCTATTAGTAAAAAATAAAAACATTGATAAATTATTACACTCTTAAATCGGGGCTTCATTATTTTATCCGCAGGATTACATTCAAGTCCCGGAATATATAATGCCCGCTTTATCTGCCTTCAAAAAACAGCCGGTAAGAAAAATCATTGTTATGTTATAAATATTTATTATTATTTATAAGTTTATATATCAAATTTATTTAACGAATTAAAGCGCGACAATGAAAAAGTATTTGTTTTTCCTGCTTTCATCAATTCTTTTCTTCAACTGTGGTCCGTCAAAAGAAACCGTTAAGGATAAAGTTAATCCCGCGGATACAGCAAATGAATTTTCGGAAGAGCTTCTTTCCGGAGATATAATAGGAGGACTCCCACCCTCTGCAAAACTGAGGGATATAACGATCGACGAAACAGAAAAGAAAATAACCCTGAAATTTAACCGTGACTTTTCAGCAATCCCCTTCAGAAATGAAAATGTTGCGGAAATGTACAGGTACCTTTCAGAGAAAATCGGAGACGGCTACACTTTTTCGGTGGAAACAATTAACCAGCCTGTTGAAAATCTAATCCCGAATTACTTCAGGGAGAAAAAAGATTATGACCTTTCCCGGATTCCCGCTAAAATTATGATCAATCCGGTTGTCGACCGTTATAAATTCGAAAGATTTGAGAATGGATTGGACGGAAATAATATAGTGCTCTGGCACAGCCATGGCTGGTATTACAGCCAACGCGAAGGAAGATGGGAGTGGCAGCGCCCCCGTCTTTTTCAGACCGTCGAAGATCTTATACCGCTGTCTTTTACGGTACCGTACCTGATCCCTATGCTCGAAAATGCCGGGGCAAATGTTTTTGTGCCCAGGGAAAGAGATTTTCAGACGAATGAAGTTGTAGTCGACGATTCGGATAAGGATTACTTCGAAGAGGCGGGTACGGGTGAATCCGGTTATGGTTCATTAGGTTTCGGACATACGGTGCTACCCCTTACAACCGGAGTAAATCCTTTCAATTCAGGTAATACCAGGTATCTAAAATCCGGCAGAACGGCAACTGCTAATGCAAAGTGGATCCCGGATATTCCAGAAACTGGAAGCTACGGAGTATATATATCATATGCTTCTTCGGAAAATAATATAAGCGACGCAGTGTATACTGTAAATTATTTCGGGGGCTCCAGGGATTTTATTGTTAATCAGACCATCGGAGGGGGAACATGGATTTATCTTGGCAAATTTAAATTTCTTAAAGGCAGGAACCCGCTAAACGGCAATGTAACCCTGATCAGTAAGAGCAGCGAAGAAGGGAAAATCGTCTCTGCCGATGCAGTACGTTTCGGCGGCGGTATGGGACTTGTAGAAAGAGGCGGCAGTACCAGCGGAAGAGCAAAATTTTTTGAAGGCGCACGCTACTGGCTGCAGTATGCCGGCATGCCGGATACGCTTGTTTTTAATCTAAACCATGATACGCTTGACTATAACGACGATTACCAGAGCCGGGGAGAATATGCAAATTATCTTAAAGGTGCTCCGTACGGACCCAACAGGGACAGAAATCTCAAAGGGCTCGGCATTCCCGTTGATCTCTCTCTTGCATTTCATACTGATGCAGGTGTTTCACGCAGCGATACCACTATCGGAACTCTTGCAATTTATACACTGGCCGGTGCAGACAGCCAACAGGTATTTCCGGATAGTGTAAACAGGCTTGCCTGCCGGGATTTGTCGGATATCATTCAGACACAGATAGTTGACGACCTGAGGGAAATGTATGATCCGATCTGGTCACGCAGACAATTAAGGGAAGCGCAGTACAGCGAGTCGTACCGCCCCAATATGCCTGCTATGCTGCTTGAACTTTTATCCCACCAGAATTTTCTTGACATGCAGTTTGTTCTCGATCCCCGTTTTAAATTTGATGTTTCCCGTGCGATATATAAAGGAATGCTGAGATTCCTTTCCGCCCAGTACGGCTATGATTATGTAGTACAGCCGCTTCCTGTAAATTATTTCTCTTCAGAACTTGCCGGGGGAAATTCGGTTAAGCTGAAATGGAAGGCCCGGCCTGATCCGCTTGAACCAACTGCCTCAGCCACCAGGTATGTCCTGTATACAAGGATAAACGACGAAGATTTCAACAGCGGGGAAATAGTCTATGCGGATTCTGCTGTAAAGGAAATACTTCCCGGAAAAATTTATAGTTTTAAGGTAACTGCTGTTAATAGCGGCGGAGAGAGCTTTCCGTCTGAAATACTTGCTGCCGGAATTCCGGAAATCAGCAGCAAAGGCGATATTTTAATTGTAAACGGTTTCGACAGGATATGCGGACCGGCGTTAGTGAATGGAGGTCTTTTTGCCGGATTTTTGAATGATATCGACAAAGGTATGCCCGATAAATACGATTTTGGTTTTACAGGCAGACAGTATGATTACAACATTCAGTCGCAGTGGCTTACCAATGATGCGCCCGGCCATGGGGCGAGCACGGCAGAATATGAAACCAGCATAACAGCCGGAAATTCATTTGACTATCCGTATATTCATGGTAAGGCTCTTATTGAATGCGGATATTCCTTTGCTTCAGCCAGCGATGAATCATTCGGAGAAGGCGGGAACTTTCAAAACTACAGAATGATCGATTATATTCTTGGGGAAGAAAAGGAAACTTCCTGGCAAAAAACTGCAATGGATTCAATAAGGGGGAAACAGTTTAAAGCTTTTACACCTGATGTAAGAGAAAGTATCACCGGATATCTGCGTGGAGGAGGAAATCTTTTTATAACCGGTTCATACCTGGGCTCTGAATTATACTCAGATACTATAACTGCTGCATTTGCAGGAGAAATCCTGAAGTTAAAACAGATAACGACACACGCTTCAAAAAAAGGGACGGTTAATTCATTACCTGCTTTATCACCGCAGAATTATCAGTTTTCCTTTAACACTGCATTAAATGATTCAATTTATGCGGTAACCACCGCCGGCTCAATAAATCATACCGGCGAAGGGGAGGTGCTTTTAAGATATGCTGAAAATCAGTTCAGCGCAGGCGCCGGTTACAGGAAAGAATATGGAGTTGCGGCATTCAGCTTTCCGTTTGAAGTAATTAACGGTGACAAGACCAGGGCCAGGATCATGGGTGATATACTGAGATACCTGGGGTTGTAATTCCTGGGCAAAAGCAGGCAGGTTTAATTTTACCCCGTTATTCGCGGGTTAGATTAGCATTTCTGCCCGATAGCTGCAGCGGCAATCCGGGACATTAATTCCCCCGGAAAGTATTATATTCCTTTAAGCTGGAATTTTGAGGTCCGGTTGCAGTGATTATTTGAAAATAACTCCATTTTGAGCTGAAACTGATCCTGGTCTGTTCTGATAAAAATGAGAATAGAATGGGGTTAGAATCAGGTTAAACCCGGGTTAGACCGGGATCAGGTGCCAAATTTTCCTTTAGTTTAATTAAAACTGATTTTGGATGTGAAACAGTTTTTACAATATGAACGGATACTGTTAAAAAGCAGATCATACTGCGCGAAAACCATAATATTCAGGCTGTTTTACGTTGATTTTTGTGCCAAAAAGAGATACATTCACAGTTCTAATTTTTTATTATGATACCAGATAATATCAGGATTCTGAGAGACAGGATTAGCAAAAAGTGTCTTGAAAGCAGTAGGGATCCGGGTGAAATTAAAATTATTGCCGTCTCGAAAAATTTCGGGATAAATGAAATAAACTCTGCTTTTAATGAAGGTTTAAGAGATTTTGGCGAGAACAGGGCACAGGAATTAATACCCAAGTTTGAAGAGCTTGGAAATAAAATAAACTGGCATTTTATTGGACATTTGCAGCGGAATAAAGTCAGATTTGCCGTAAAAGCAGCTGAATATATCCACTCTGTGGATTCTCTCCTCATAGCTTCCGAGATAAACAGGCTGGCTGCGATGAATGATAAAGTTCAGAAAATACTGCTGCAGATGAAAACATCTGATGAAGAAACAAAATCAGGTATTGAATACGAAAGCGAACTTTTGGACATTGCAGGCTATTGCAGGGAATTCAAAAATGTTGATCTGGTTGGTTTAATGACCATCGCTCCGTTTACCGATGATATTGAAAAAATAAAAAGCAGTTTTCGTTACCTGCGGAATCTCAGGAACGAATTAAATGAAAAAGGATTTTCCGGAATTAACGAACTGTCGATGGGTATGACTCTTGATTTTGAGACCGCTATTGAAGAAGGGGCGACCATGCTGAGGATCGGTTCAGCTATTTTTGGCGAAAGAATTTATAATTAAAAAGGATTGAAGATATGAAATTATCTCCCCTAAATATAAAAGGTCAGGAATTCGGAAAGCAGATGAGGGGATATGATACAAATGAAGTATCCGCATTCCTTGAAAGACTGGCTGAAGAAGTTGATTCCCTTCAGCAGGAAAATGATAATCTGAAAAAAGAACTTGAACTGGCAAACGCACGGATAGCGGAATTCCGTAAGATTGAAAAAAGCCTGCAGGATACTCTCTTAAAAGCACAGGAGACATCGGCCAGATCTGTTGAATCCGCTAAAAAGCAGACCAGCCTTATTCTGAAGGAAGCAGAAATAAAAGCTCAGCAGCTGATTGAAAAAGCCAGGGTGCAGGCAGGTGAAATCCGTACTGCAGTTGACAGTCTGAAAGAAGAAAAAGATGTTCTGGTTGCAAAGCTTAAATCGATTGTTAATTCACAGATAAACATAATTGATAAAACTTTCAATGAACCCGAAGAACCTGCGGATCAGGAGCAGAGGAAGCCGGTTCAGCCTTCCGTGGATCTTGATATAAACGATATTATAAATAAAATTTCTGAGTGATGGTCAGTCTGCTGGAAAAAATAGAAGAAACTTTAGCCGTAATAAGGAAGCATACCGCTTCTAATTATCCGGTAGGAATAATCCTGGGCACCGGGCTGGGCGGTCTGGTTAAAGAAATTGAAATAGAGCATGAGATTGACTATACGGATCTTCCTCATTTTGCCCTGTCAACGGTTGAATCGCACAAGGGCAAGCTTATTTTCGGAAGCATCGGGAACAAAAAAGTTGTTGCCATGCAGGGGCGTTTTCATTATTACGAAGGTTATGCAATGCAGCAGATAACCTATCCTGTAAGAGTTATGAAAAAGCTAGGGGTTGGTCATCTGCTGGTTTCAAACGCCTGCGGGGGTATGAATCCCGAATACAGAAAAGGGGATATTATGCTGATGCAGGACCATATAAACCTTATTGGTGATAATCCGCTAATAGGGAAAAATGAGGATGAGTTCGGTCCCCGTTTTCCGGATATGAGCGAGCCTTATTCACTGGAACTTATAAGCATTGCTGAAAAGATAGCGGGTGAAAAGGGTATTAAGGTTAAAAAAGGAGTGTATGTAGCTGTTTCTGGTCCCAATCTGGAGACAAGAGCGGAATACAGGTTTTTAAGAAAAACCGGTGCTGATGTTGTCGGTATGTCGACCATTCCTGAAAACATAGTAGCAAACCATATGGGGATGAAAGTTCTTGGGATCAGTATTGTAACCGATGAATGTTTTCCGGACACGCTGCAGCCGGTGGATGTAGATGATATTATTGCCACAGCAATGGCTGCGGAGCCTAAAATGACATTAATCATGAAAGAAGTAATTAAGAGTCTGCCATGAGCAAAAGTTTATCAACTCTGTTAACACCGGTTCTTCTGGGAATTCTGATATTTGCATCGAATTTCCTGAACACACGGCTGTTCCATTTCGGCGAGGATCATTTTGCCGTATGGTTTGTTCTTTCAGTCCTTTGTTTTGCAACCGGCTGGTACCTGAATAAGGTTTTCGGCTGGCACCTGGGCGGCAAGATTGTATTTGCAGTGATCATTGCAGTTGCAATTATGAGTATTATCCTGATTACATTTTTTAAGGAGTACTTTGCTGCCAACGAGCTTTTAACGGAAAATCTTGTGCTTTATACACTAAGGAATGTAGTGCTTGGATGCATGGCATTCTTCGGCATGGCGGTAGTGGAGCTGATGCGACTTCAGAAAGCACTTCTTGTGAATGAAGAAAAGCTGAAAATATTTGAAGAGGGTTTAAGGGATGCAAAGAAAGAATCGGAGCTTGAGATTAAAGATGCGAAAATTAAGGCGCAGTCCCTGCTGTCTAATGCTGAGCTCGAAGCAAAAGATATAATGCTGAGAAAAGAAAGGCTTCTAAGCGAGCTGAAAGAATTTATTCAGGCGGAAAAAGAGCTTATTAAAAAATATGAAGAATTAAAGTAACGGAATGTTCAGACAAAACCTGGATAAGCTTACTTATCCGAAAATTGAAGAAGAAATATTAAAGTTCTGGCAAGAGAACAGAATTTTTGAAAAAAGCGTAACCTCCAGGGATGAAGGGAACACTTTTACCTTTTATGAAGGACCTCCTACCGCAAACGGACGTCCGGGCATTCATCATGTAATGGCGCGCGCATTAAAAGACCTGGTATGCAGATATAAAACATTAAAAGGTTACCGGGTTGAAAGAAAGGCCGGATGGGATACTCACGGGCTACCGGTAGAGATTGAAGTAGAGAAAAAACTGGGCATTAAGCATAAAAGCGAAGTTATCGATTTTGGAGTGGAAAAGTATAACCAGGCCTGCAGGGAATCAGTATTTATCTACCTGGACCAGTGGGAAAAAATGACCACCAGGATGGGATACTGGATCGATCTCCACTCGGCATATATAACTCTTTCCAACAACTATATTGAATCGGTCTGGTGGGCACTAAAAACATTATTCGATAAAGGGCTCATATATAAAGATTATAAAATTGTTCCCCAGGATCCGAAATCGGAAACTGTGTTGTCACAGCACGAGCTGGCACTGGGTTACCGGGAAACAAAGGACCCCTCAGTATATTCTCTTTTTAAAATAAAAGGGAAAGATGAGTTTTTCCTGGTATGGACTACAACCCCATGGACGCTTATTTCAAATGTTGCACTGGCTGTCGGTGAAAATATCGATTATGTAAAGATCAGAAATAAAGAAAAAACTTTCATCCTGGCAAAAGAAAGATTGTCAGTAATCGACGGTGATTATGAGGTAATTGAAGAATTGAAAGGCGGCAGCCTTAAAGGAACGGAGTACGAACAGCTTTTTAATTATGTACAGCCGGATAAAAAAGCATTCTATGTAATTACAGGCAGCTTTGTAAGTACTGAAGATGGTTCCGGCATCGTTCATATAGCTCCTGCATTCGGGCAGGATGACTATGAAGTTTCCAAGATTTACGGACTGCCTATGCTGCAGCCGGTTACCAGGGGTGGCTTATTCACTGCCGAAGTAACTGATTTTGCAGGGCAGTTTGTAAAAGATGCCGATCCCGGCATTATTAAAAAAATGCGGGAAGAAGGGAGACTATATAAGAAGGAAACTATTGTTCACTCATACCCCTTCAGCTGGCGTCACGATGAGGTGCCGGTTATTTATTATGCAAGGGAATCGTGGTTTATCCGAACCACTGAACTTATGCAGCGAATGGTTGAACTTAATAAAACCATTAACTGGAATCCCAAAGAAATCGGCTCCGGGAGATTCGGGGAAGACTGGCTCGAAAAGAATAAAGACTGGGCTTTATCAAGAGACCGTTTCTGGGCAACCCCTCTGCCAATATGGGTCAGCGAGGACGGTGATATGTTTGCCGTCGGAAGTATTGAAGAGCTCAAAGAAGGATTTTATTCCGAGAACGGTCAGAAATATTCTGTAAGGGATAAGAAGGATATTGACCTTCATAAACCGTTTGTCGACAGAATATTTTTTGAGAAGAACGGAAAGATTTATAAAAGGACACCCGAAGTAATCGACGTCTGGTTCGACTCCGGTGCCATGCCGTTTGCACAGTATCATTATCCTTTTGAAAACAAGGAACTGTTTGAAAAGAATTTCCCGTCAGATTTTATCTGTGAGGGAGTGGATCAGACCAGGGGCTGGTTTTACACACTGCATGCAATTTCAACAATGCTTTTCGATGATGTTGCATTTAAAAACATTATCGTTAATGAGCTGATTCTGGATAAAGCCGGCAAAAAGATGTCGAAAACCAAAGGCAACACAGTTGATCCGTTCCTGCTTTTTGAAAAATATGGTGCTGATGCAACAAGATGGTATCTTGTAACCAACAGTCCGCCCTGGCGTCCCACACTTTTTGATGAAGAGGGCCTGGCAGAAGTTCAGAGGAAATTTTTCGGCACCCTGATTAATACTTACCAGTTCTTTGCGCTTTATGCCAATATCGACAAGTTCAGCTTTAAGGAAGATCTTATACCATACGATAAAAGACCTGAGCTTGACCGGTGGATAATTTCAAAGCTGAACTCCCTGGTTAAAGAGTACGAAAGCCTGATGGAAAATTATGATGTAACAAGGGCAGCCAGGGCAGTATCCAGTTTTACTATCGATGAGCTGTCAAACTGGTATGTAAGGAGATCCAGGCGTAAATTCTGGAAATCCGAGATGAATGAAACTAAATTATCAGCTTACCAGACTTTGTATGAATGTCTTGTAAAAGTTGTTCAGCTTACTTCACCGATAGCCCCCTTTATTTCAGATGAGATTTATATAAATCTTAATAAAGTTACGCAAAAGGAGAGCTACGCTTCTGTGCATCTGTCGCATTTCCCGGGATATGACTATATTGACGAAGCGCTCGAGGAAAAGATGGGAATAGCCCAGAAAGTTGTTTATCTGACCAGGGCAATGAGAGCTAAAAATAATCTCAAGGTACGCCAGCCGTTATTGAAAATGATGGTTGTTACCGGGAACGGACAGAAAGAGGCTCTCCTGAAGATGAAAGACGTTATTCTGGATGAAGTTAACATAAAAGAGCTGATAGTACTCGATGACGATTCCGAAATTGTTAACAAGAGCGCCAAGGCGAATTTTAAGTCGATAGGTCCGAAGTACGGCAAGCAGGTTAAAGCGATTGCCGCGGCAGTTCCCGGTTTTACAAGGGATGAAATTAAAATGCTTGAAGAAGGGAAATCAGTTGCGCTGAATTTGAACGGCGAGATTGTTAATCTTACCCGGGATGATGTGGAAATTATAAGTTCTGAGATACAGGGGTGGATTGTCGAGTCTGAGGAGGGAATAATTGTAGCTGTTGATACTGAATTGAACGATGAGCTTATTGCGGAAGGAATTGCAAGGGAGTTTGTCAACAGGGTACAGAACTTAAGAAAAGATTCAGGGTATGATGTTACTGACAGAATTTTTATTAAATTTAACGGAGGCGAAAAACTCACTGATTCGGTCCGCTTATTTAATAATTATATTGCAACCGAAACTCTGGCGGACAAAGTCGTTAAAGATGAAAATTTAACAGACAGCGTATCCGGGTTCAGGATTGGCGAACTAGATTGTTCAATTAAAATAGAAAAGATATAATCTTATAAAGGAGATTTGTTATGGCTGCGAAGTCTGCTGCAAAAAAAACTAAAAAACCACAAGTTAAAAAGGTAAAGGCGAAGTCTGTAAAAAAAGCGGTTGGTAAATCCACTTCAAAAAGTAAAACCAAAAAGGCCGCAGTAAAATCAAAATCTGCAGCTGTTAAGAAGACCGCTCCCAAGAAGGTGAAGGTGATAAAAAGTAAAAAATCACCAGGGAAAGAAAAGCTAAGCAAGGTAACTGCGAAAAAGAAAGCAGCTAAGACCGGTAAGGTAACTGTTAAAAAGAAGACCACTGCTAAAGTTTCTGCTCCCAAAACTCACGTTAAAGAAGTTCACAAACCGGAACCTGTAAAAAGAGTGATTAAAGGATATTCGGCGAAGGACCTGGAACACTTCAGATCTATTATTCTTGAAAAGAGAGACGAAATTATTGAACAGCTCCAGAACCTTAAAGAACAGATGCTTGATCCTACTACCGGTGAGTATATAAATGAAAATTCACCCTATTCGCTTCATATGGCTGAACAGGGAACCGATGCAATGGAAAGAGAAAAAATATTTCTCTATGCCCAAAGGGAGAATAAATTCCTGGGTTACCTGGAAGATGCCCTTAAAAGAATTGATTCCGGTACTTATGGAATATGTATAGAGTGTATCGACGAACCCCAGTATCTCTGTGAAACATGTCCGTTGATCCCGAAAGCAAGGCTGGAAGCCGTTCCTCACAGCCAGTTGTGCCTGCAGATCAAACAGAAGCAGGAAAAGAAGTAATATTGAGGTGGAGCTCTCTGAAACAATTAATTGTTTCAGCAGTAGAATTGACAGATCGGTTTTTATGAATTAATTGTTTAATGTCATCCTTCCGGCCAGGATGCTGCAGAAAGAAACAATATGAATTTCAGCGGGACCAGAAAGAATTCCAGTCATTATCAGTAGAAAAATCAAGAGTGAAAGTACTATATTATTCTTTTATTATCGTTTTAGTCGACCAGGTTACAAAGTTACTGGTTAAAGGTTTCTCGATTCCTGCACTTGGATTTAACCATCAGGGTATGTACCATGGACAGCGGATAAACGTGCTGGATGATTTCTTCAGACTAACCTTTATCGAAAATCCCGGTATGGCATTCGGAATTGATCCGGGAGATGATATGAAATTCTGGATGTCGTTGTTTTCCTTAATTGCCAGTATTGGATTGATAATCTACCTGAATCATATTAAAAGCGAAAACTTTCCTACCAGATTATCCATTTCCTTTATTTTAGGCGGTGCCATCGGCAACCTGATTGACAGAATGTTCTATGGGGTCTTTTATGGCTATGCCCCGCTTTTTTACGGAAAAGTGGTCGATTTCCTTGATTTTGATTTCTTCGATATAACAATTTTTGGCCGAAGCTATGACCGCTTCCCGATTTTCAATATAGCGGATTCTGCAGTTACAGTGGGTGTGGTCCTTCTCCTTGTATTCTATAATAAAATGCATGAGAAGAAGGAAACAGATGGAATTCTTCCGGCCGCTGCTGATATAAATAATCCGGAGAATGTGCCTCAAAATCCGGCACAGGATATTAACGTACCTGAAGATGAAAGGATAGATGACAGCAACAGGGACGATGACAAACCTGATAACGGAAAAGAAATTCCGCTTTGAAATTACGGGAGGCAAAAGGAAAGAACGGCTCGATACATTCCTTGTCTCAAAAATTGAGAATGCCACCCGGACCAGAATTAAAAAACTTATTGACGCAGGCCTTGTACTTGTTAATAATAAACAGGTTAAATCCAGCTACCTTGTCCAGCCCCATGACATTATAGATGTTACCGTCCCGGTCTCACCTCACCCTTCTGAAGCAGAACCCGAAAATATTCCGCTTAATGTTGTTTTTGAGGATGAATACCTTCTAATTATTAATAAACCTGCAGGAATGGTGGTTCATCCTGCATATTCAAACTGGACAAAAACACTTGTGAATGCACTCCTTTATTATTCAAAAAATCTCAGCAGGTATAACGCTCCCGAACGCCCCGGAATTGTGCACAGGATAGATAAGGACACCAGTGGCCTCCTTGTAATTGCAAAGGATGAATGGACCCACTCCAGACTTGCCCTGCAGTTTTCAAAACATAATATTGAAAGAGAATACCATGCCGTGGTGTGGGGAATATTTAAGGAAAGAAAAGGAGAAATTAACCGGAATATAGCGCGCAGCAAGTCCGACCGGAAAAAATTTGCAGTCTCTGCTACCGAAGGCAAAGTTGCCGTTACTTTATTTGAAGTTCTTGAAGAGTTTGAATTCGCATCGTATCTTAAAGTAAACCTGAAAACCGGCAGAACCCACCAGATAAGAGTTCATCTTTCAAGCCTGGGACACCCGGTTTTCGGAGATGCAACCTACGGCGGCACAGAAATAAGATACGGTTCCCAGCTCCCTAAAATTAAAAGCAGGGTTGAAAATCTGCTTGAAATTATGCCCAGACAGGCACTGCATGCAAAAACTATCGGATTTATACACCCACATTCCAACGAATTTGTTAAATTTGATTCTCCTCTCCCGGAGGATTTTATTTCGCTTATGCAAAAGCTCAGGAATAAGAATGACGGATAAATCCCGGGATATGAGAAAATTATTAAAGTGTCGAAAGTATAATGTTAACTATTTATAATACCCTTACCAGAAAAAAAGAAGAGTTCAAACCTATCCGCGAGGGCAGGGTAAGCATGTATGTATGCGGACCTACAGTTTATAACTATTTTCATATAGGCAACGGGCGCTCTTTTATAATGGCAGATATTATCCGAAGATATTTTATATATAAGGGATACGATGTTAAGTATGTAATGAATATTACCGATGTTGACGACAGGATAATAAACCAGGCAATCGCTGAAAAAATCGATTCCAGCCAGGTCGCAGCGGAGTATACAGAAGCATTCTTTGAAGATCTTAAAAAACTGGGCGTTATGGATGCCGATGTTCATCCCAAAGCCACAGAACATATGCAGGAAATAATCGATATTATAAAAAAGCTGGTTAAGAACGGCTATGCTTATAATGTAAGCGGTAATGTATTCTATGATGTCGCAAAATTTTCTTCCTACGGAAAACTCAGCGGGAAAAAACTGGATGAGCTTGAAGCAGGGGCCAGAGTTGATGTAAATGAAGAGAAAAAAGATCCGCTTGACTTTGCATTGTGGAAAAAAGCGAAGGAAGGTGAACCATTCTGGGAAAGCCCCTGGGGCAAAGGCAGACCGGGCTGGCATATTGAATGCTCCGCAATGAGCTGTAAACATCTGGGTGAAACATTTGATATCCACGCCGGCGGCAATGATCTTATCTTTCCGCATCATGAAAATGAAATTGCCCAGAGCGAAGCAGCCACCCAGAAGAAATTTGTGAATTACTGGCTGCACTTCGGCTTTCTTAATATAAATAACGAAAAGATGTCGAAATCACTGGGTAATTTTTTCACCGCCAGGGATGTTGTTAAACATTTTCCGGCAGAGGTTATAAGATTATTCTTTTCGCAGACACATTATGCCGGTCCCCTTAATTTTTCCACTGAACTTCTGGAATCAGCCAGAAAAGGTCAGGAGAAAATTCAGAATCTTTATGACAGGCTGAAATCGGAAATTGCTGCCGCTGCTGTACCCGGAGAAGATTTTGAAACGGATGATTATAAAAAAAGATTTGATGAGGCAATGGATGACGACTTTAACACTCCCCAGGCTGCAGCCGTTATCTTTGATTTTGTAAAATATGCGAACAGCTATTTTGCCTCGCACCCGTCACCGGGAAATAAATTCTTTGAGGCATCGCTGGACTTCCTTAATTCAACCGCCGTTAATGTTCTTGGAGTAATTAATCCGGAAATAAAAACCATGGAATATCCAACTATTGAAAATGAGCTTATCGAACTGCTGATCCAGGTAAGATTGGATGCAAGGAAAGAAAAAAACTTTGCGATGTCGGATAAAATAAGAGACGGTTTGAAAGAGCTTGGAATTATCCTGCAGGATTCCAAAGACAAAACCACCTATAAAAGAATCTGACATTCTGCTTATATGGAGTAGCCGGCATAAGATAGACCTGAATGCCCGTTCAGGAACATGCATGAATTCTACACTGCTGATGTTATAAAAATTTCTCTTTATCTAAACTGTCATGCGAAAGGATGCCAAAGGAGACGCATCCGGGGAATTGTCTATCTGAGAAAAATAATCGCAACACCGGCCACTGCTGTAATTGCACCGGCCACAGCCCTGAAACTTAATTTTTCCTTGTAGATGTACTTGACCATCGGAAGCATTATTACAGGGGGAAGGGACATCAGTGTAGCTGCTATACCTACCTTAGTGTTTGCAACTGCAATAAGACTGAAAGTAATTCCGAGAAACGGCCCCAGGATTGTACCCAGCAGTGCTGAGAGCATTGCTTTCGAATCTGCTTTGTAAATCTTTATTGGGTTTTTGTATTTTTTAAACAGCAGACTTACCGGAAGAATGAGTATGATTGCCGCAAATATTCTGATTATTGTTGCAGAAAAACCGTTAATGTCCCCCTCCTCAAAGGCAAATTTTGCGAACAGAAGACCGGCTGCCTGGCCCAATGCACCCATAAATCCGTAAAAATATCCGATACGGCTTACTTTATAACCCGAGGCGGGAATTTCCCTTTTTTCAAGAACGACTACGGCAATTCCGGCCATGGTTACAAACATTCCGGTAATTCCCCAGAAGGTTAGAGATTCACCAAGAAAAATAAATGCAAGAATAGCGCTCATTGCAGGAACAATAGACATCAGAAGCATGCTCTGACGCGGACCGATATGATTGTATGCTGCGAACAGAAATGTATCACCGATTACAAGTCCTATAAGTCCGCTTACTGCCAGAGCAGTTATCTGTGTAACGCTGAGCGGCTGGTACAGGTTAAATGCGGAGACAGTAATAAAAAGAAAAAGAGAGGCAAGTATAAGCCTGTCAATATTCAGCTGAAGCGAACCTACTCTTTTTGCAGCGGCAGCAAAGGAAAGGGAAGATCCCGACCATAGGAAGGATGTGAGTACAGCGCTTAATTCACCAAGTAAAAACATTATCGGCAGTACCCCTAAGACCCTGTTCTTTTAATAAAATCTATAATTATCTTATCATTTGAATGAATAAGCTCGGAAGGAGTTCCTTCAAAATATATTTTTCCCTCGTGCATCATGGCAACACGGTCGGCAACATTTTTTACACTGAACATATCGTGAGTAACCACAACAGAAGTAACATTGAGCTTGTCGCTGAGATCTTTAATAAGTCCGTCGATAGAATCGGACATAATAGGATCGAGACCGGTGGTGGGTTCATCATAAAAAATATAGTCCGGCTCTGAAACCAGCGCGCGTGCAAGTCCTACCCGTTTTTTCATTCCGCCGGAAAGCTCGGCAGGTTTAAGCCTGTTAGCACCCTCTAAACCAACAAGCTTCAGATTTTTATTCACAGTTTCCAGGACATTTTCGGGGGACATTCCCCTGAATGTTTCAACAATAGGAAGCGCAACATTCTCCTCCACCGTCATGGAATCGAACAAAGCAGCGCCCTGGAACAAAAATCCGAATTTTTTTCTCAGCTCGTAAAGCTGGTGCGGATCAAGCTCGTTTACATTTTCTCCCTGCACTTTAATATAACCGTCGTCCGGCTTTAGAAGTCCCACAATATGTTTTATCAGCACACTTTTACCGCAGCCGCTTCTGCCGATAATTATAATGGTTTCACCTTTATTAATATCGAGATTAATGCCTGCAAGAACTGGTTTCCCGCCGAAGCTTTTATGCAGATTTCTTATTTCAATCATATTGTAAAAATAATCAAAATATTTCACAAAAATTCCCCCGGAATTTTGTTATTTCTATTCCGGAAGGTGTCTTACCGGGATCTTCCGGGCTTGTAACTTCGCCATGCCTCCGGCACAGCCAGGGCATCCAGGCCGGGATAGTCGGAGGAATGCCGGAGGAATATCGGATGATGGCCGGACTATCACCCCAAGATCAGCATAACCGGCAACCGGCTGGCAGGCTAATATAAGATCGAAGGCAGAAAAAGTCTTTTTCGGAATATTATCTTGTTGAAAGCCGGGCTGTGATGTTATGGAGCAGAAATTGTGATGAGAAAATTTAACAATGGTTAAGGCACAGCAGCAGGAGTTTCATAAAAATTATTATTAGATTGAAGCAATTAATTTCCGGGAGATAATGTGTATTTCAAAAAGATCATTTTTGCGGTTCTGTTTCTGAATGCAATATTATTTGCACAGAATAATTATTCGGCATACTATTATCAAAGCGAATTTAACCTTGCATCACCCGGAGCGATGCGCTATGGCCTGTATGGGAGCGACAATCCGGCTTTTCTCTCAACTTTAACTTCACCCGATCTGTTATTCACATGGTCTGATGCCAATGGATGGAAATCAATCGGCAGATGGGGAGTTTATGCGGCAGTTCCTTATTTATCATTCAGCCTTAACCGGGAAAAATATGGCGGACAATCCGTAATTGATTATAAACTGAATCTCGGATTCGGTAATCATAGTACTGGCATTGGTTTCAGTTACGGATGGTCGGGCGGTGCGGAAAGTTTTTTCGGCAGGTCGGATATTTTTACGGTGGGAACTTTTCTCAGGAACAGGTATTTCTCGGCAGGTTTAACCGGAAATTTTATAGCAGAGCAGAATGATGAAGGGATTATTGAACTTGCAGTGCGTCCCTTCGGCAATGAATTAGTTTCTTTCTTCGCAGATTATGTTTTAAGGGATAAGGTGTTTAAAAGCGTTACTGAGAATTCTTATTACGGGGCAGGCACTGCGGCACCGGAAATAATAACCTCCAGATGGAGTGTGGGCGCAGCATTTGAAGTGCTGCCCGGAATAAGGATTACCGGCCGCTATTTCGACAAAAAATATTTGAGAACCGGGCTGGAATATAGTCTCGGACATATCGGTTTTTCAACACAGGCACATTTCAGCAGCGATAAGTACCTTTATAATACATATGGAATAAGGGTAGGCTCTTACGACAGGAATCTTATTCAATCTCTTCAGAAAGATAATGAATTTGTTGAAATGAACCTTTTCGGAAAGGTAAAATACCAGCGTTTCAGATTTCTTGATAATTCTAATTCTCTGCTTGAACTGCTTGGTTATATCAGATCGGTGAAAGAAGACAAAGCCGCTGCGGGTGTGGTAATCAATCTTTCCGGGATGAGCATAAACAGGAACATGATCTGGGAGATCAGAAAAGAGCTCACAAGTCTGAAAGAAGCTGGTAAGAGAGTGTATATATATTTTGACCGGGTGAATATTTCCGGTTACTATCTTGCTTCAGCGGCGGATAAAATTATTATGGATCCCATCGGAAGTCTTACACTGGAGGGATATCTTCAGGGCAGAACATACTTAACCGGTGCGCTTGAGAAGATTGGGATTGGATATAATGAACTGAGGTTTTTCAAATATAAATCGGCCTACGAAACTTACTCCCGTAAGGAAATGTCCCTTGCCGACGAGGAACAATGGCAGCGGTTCATTGATGTTATTTATGAGGATACCAGAGAAGGCATAACACTCTCCCGGGGATTTACAAATTCATATTTCGATTCACTTGTAAACAACACACCTTACTTTTTAGCTGAAGATGCATCTGCAGCCGGTCTTGTTGACACTATTGCACGCTGGGACAGGATAAATGAAATTGTAAACCGTTATGAAAAAGGATATAAAAAAATAATATCTCCTGGTATGTTATCCGGTTATAAAAATCCTCATGATAATTACTGGGGGGAAAAACCGAAAATTGCAGTTGTTTATGCATTGGGTGTTTGTGCGATGGATGAGGGAATAAATGCGCGGTCCCTGGTTAGAAAACTTGAAAGCGCACTTACTGATCCGGCAATAAAGGCAGTTGTATTAAGGGTTGACTCCCCGGGAGGAGATGGTCTGGCTTCCGATCTTATTGCAGAAAAAATTAAAGAGTTTAAGTACAGGAAGCCTGTTATTGTTTCGCAGGGTAATGTTGCAGGATCAGGAGGTTACTGGCTGTCAATGTATGGTGACACCATTGTAGCCGCGCCAGGTACAGTAACAGGATCCATTGGAGTTATCGGTGCCTGGGTATATAATAAAGATCTTAAAGAGAAAACAGGAATTACAACCGACTATGTAAAAAGGGGGGCACATGCCGATCTTTTTTTTGGTATGACAGTTCCTTTTATCGGATTAACCCTTCCGGACCGGGATCTTACTGAAGCTGAAGAGAATAAATTCAGGTCCAGTATAGAATCTGAGTATCGGCACTTTGTCGATAAGGTAGCTTACGGGAGGAAAAAAACTTATGATGAAGTTAATGAAATCGGTCAGGGAAGAGTATGGACCGGAATCGATGCATTGGATAACGGACTGGTTGATGTAATCGGAAATCTGAATACTGCGGTTGATATTGCGGTACGGAAAGCAGGACTGCAGGGACAAAAATATGAGATCATTGAAATTCCGGAACCGAAGTTTATCGATCTTAATATATTCGTGCCTAAAATATTCGGCATAAACATTATTGAAGAAGATCCGGTTATCCAGAATCTGCGGTTCAGAATTCTGAACAGCGGCTATCCGATGCCGATGATTCCATTAGGAAATGAAACCGCAGAATGACAAGTTAGAGGGGTATTGCAGAAAAATGACATCTGCAGAACTGAAGCAGCCAGGTATCAGTTTTTTCTGATTACAATTTCTCCGTGGTCGGTTTGAACCTGGATGAGGGGACCGCCGCCGTTAAGTTCATAAGCAGCCTCAACCTGGCGAGTACTTTTATTTCGTTTTAGCGAAGTAAGCTTAAAATCGGATCTAATATTTTTAAGGGCGCTGCTTTCATCATTCCACCACTCCCTGTCATCTGTTCTTGCCGCAATTTTTGCACGAAGGTTTCCGGCAGCGCCTATCCTGATTGAGCCGTTGTCGGTTGTCAGCCTGGATTCGGATATTCCGCTCAAAAAGTCGGCAACAATATCTCCCGATTCTGTTTTTGCATTAATACTTCCGCGGATATTCTTTAAACGGATAGTTCCGCCGCCGGTCATCACCGCAATTTTTCCTTTTGATCCATTGATTCTTATATCGCCGCCAAGGGACGATATTCTGATGTTGCCGCTTACGTTATCGATGCTAACATTTCCGCCGCCGCTTGAGATCTCCCCGTATCCGGCAGCATTTTTCATAAAAACATTGCCTCCGGAAGTCTTGATTACTTCAACATTAGCCGAGCTAGCTAATTTAATATCCCCGCCGCCGGTAACAACAGAGCATAATCCTTTGACTGATCCAGCAGAGATATCTCCGCCGGATGATTTTAAGTTTGCGCTGCCGTCAATATTAAATCCTTGGATATCTCCGCCGCCAGTCTGAATTATTGTTTTACCCGTGATGTTCTTAAAATAGATGTCGCCGCCCGAATTATAGATCTCAAGATTTCCTCTTAAATCCCCGTTAAGTTTTATATTGCCGGCGCCAAGACCGATATTAATGTTGAAGGCCGCCGGTATATTTATTGTAAGCAGGCCTGTAAATCCCGAAGCTGATTGCTTAATAATAACCCGGTTATTTTTATACTCTGTATTTAGTCCCTGATAGTCCGAAGTTCTTAAAAGGACTTCATTTTTCTGCCACACATTAATAATTAAATCGGTAAAGCTCAGGTCAATCGAAAGTGTACCGCCTGGATTTACGGTTATAGATTGTCCTCCCGTCTGACCATTCAGATAAATGCCTGTGACTGATATTAAAATTAAAACAGCAAATAATCTCTTCATCAGTTGTATTCCTCCAGTACTGTTTTTGCGCGAAGCCGGATATAATCATTATTGTCGCTTAACATTTTTTCCCTGAACAATTCCTTTTCTTCATTATTCAGCGCCGTACCTTTCTTTGCCGCACCTATCAGTTCATTTATAGCTTCTATTCTCATACCGGAACTGGTGTCGTTAGATATTACATATATATACGATTGTTTTATTTCCTGGTCGAAGGGGAAATTCTTCAGCACCATCAATGCTTCTCTTCTTACTCCCGGGTTATCATCATATTTTACAGCTGATATTATGGCATCCTTAATATCGTTATCATAATAATTTTGTGATACGGCATTTATTGCATTAAGCGAATTTAATCTTACCCCGGGATTGTTTCCGTTCATAACTGCGTACATAAGCATACCGCGCATCCGTTCGTCATTTATATTGCCCTTCATCCTTACCTCTTTCACAGCTTCAAAGGAAAACTCTATTTCATCGTCGTCCGGATTGACATCGGTCATCCGGATATTCCTGATGCGTGATATTTCTTCGGGCTGTTCTGAAA
>DJMM01000118.1 GCA_002435365.1 Ignavibacteriales bacterium UBA6490 | reverse complement strand
CACACCTTCTTCTCTAAGATCGAGTATTTTTTCTATAATAAATTTCGACTGCAGGTTTTCGGTAGTAGCGGCAACTATAACGGGAAGTTCACCGCCCCTTTTATGAGTGTAAAGGTGCTTCGGATATTTTTCGGCTGCCCGTTCGATTATATGATTGGTAAAGTCGAGCACTGGCTGAACACTCCGGTAATTCTCTTCAAGTTTTATAATCTTTGTGTTTGCGAATATTCTGGGAAATTCAATAATGTTCTTAAAGTTGGCGCCTCTGAAAGAATAAATAGANNTTGGTGTCCTGGTATTCATCCACCATAACAAATTTTATTGATGAGAGTAAAGCACGCGCAGAAGGGGAGAACTCATGCAGGAATTTTTTAAGCCAGATCAGCAGATCGTCGTAATCGAGAAGGTTGTTTCTTCTTTTATATTCTGTATAAACTTTAAATATATCAAGTATCCGGTCCAGCTGGTCTACAAAATGAGGATAATTATCAGCGATAATTTCTTCCACCGCCTGGGAGGTATTCACGCTCAGGCTGAACACTTTAACAAGCGTTTGTTTATTTGGAAATCTTTTTTCTTTTGTTATAAAGCCTGCCTGGGAGCGGATAAGATTAACAACATCCTCACTGTCGCCCTGGTCCAGAATTGTAAACGACGGATCCAGACCCGCTGCTTTTGCGTATTTTCTTAAAGTGGTATTAGCAAAAGAATGAAAAGTACCCCCGTTAATTTTTGAACACCTGTGGTCCAGCAGAATCGCTGCGCGGTTCATCATCTCAGAAGCAGCTTTACGTGTAAAAGTAAGAAGCAAGATCTGTTTAGGATCGTAACCTGATTCAACAAGATAGGCAACCCTGTAAACAAGAGTTCTGGTTTTCCCGGTACCCGCGCCGGCAATAATAAGATAGGCGCCGTCGGAAGCTGTAACGGCATCATACTGAGCGGGATTCAGTTCATTTTTGTAATTAATCACAAAACGGGATTCATCGATATCCCGTTTTGCTACAGAAGCTTCATGCAGCCGCTTCAGAGTATATTTTTTCTGGATCATCTTCTAAATGCTTTGGGTTTTCCTAATATCTCAGAGACCAAAATATACTCTCTGAACGTGGCCGGATTTTTTATTTTCTGAATAAGCACATTTACAGAGGTTTTTTGTTCAGCCGTTTTCCTTTCAAGCAAAGCCTGAAATCTTTTAGCCTGCTCCTCTGTTTTACTATCTATTTTTACAGGTTCTTTAACAAATTCCTGGTACATGTGCTCTGAACGAGTCTTTTCGTGCTCGGATTTTGTCCAAACTGACTCTTTAGGAGGAAATCCTTTTATATTTTTATCCCTACCTGATTCAGCGCCGGTTGGTACAGGTCTGCCTGGAATACCGCTCTCTCTTTCCGGTCCGGTTTTGAACATATTTTCTATTTCCCGGAGGATATCATAATCATCAACTTCCTTTTTTGCAGGAGGGCTCTGCACACTTGTTTCTTCATCCGAAGGAATTCTTTCCCGCGGCATCGGCTGCTCTTTAGGAGCCTTCTTTTTAAATATTGAGCTAAGGAAGCTGATTATAATTATTATATATATCAGTATCGAAAAAAGATCATCCATTTGGATTCTTGTCCCGTTTTTCTTCCGGTTTAGCTATTGAGCTGCGCATATCGGTATCGGCCTGAATATTTTTCATGGAATAGTAATCCATTATTCCAAGATTGCCGGATCTGAATGCTTCAGCCATAGCCATAGGAATCTGGGCTTCGGCTTCGACTACCTTGGCGCGCATTTTAGCTACTTCGGCAATATTTTCCTGTTCAAATGCAACAGCGGCAGCGCGTCTCTCTTCAGCTTTCGCACGGGCGATTTTAAGATCGGCTTCTGCCTGATCGGTCTGCAGCTTGGCACCGATATTTTCACCTACATCCACATCTGCAATATCTATGGAAAGGATTTCGAAAGCGGTACCTGAATCCAGTCCCTTTGAAAGGACGCTTTTTGAGATTCGGTCAGGATTCTCCAAAACTTCTTTATGTGAGCCGCTTGATCCGATTGTAGAAACAATCCCTTCGCCGACGCGTGCAAGAATTGTTGCTTCTCCGGCACCTCCCACCAGTCGTTCTATGTTGGCTCTGACTGTAATTCTTGCGATGGCTTTAAGCTGGATGCCGTCTTTGGCAACTGCTGCTACCATGGGAGTTTCAACAACTTTCGGAAGGACAGACATTCTGACAGCTTCGAGCACATCCCTTCCTGCGAGATCAATTGCGGTAGCTCTTTCAAATGAAAGCCCAAGATTTGCCTTATCGGCTGAAACCAGGGCATTAATTACTTTTACAACATTTCCGCCTGCAAGATAATGTGCTTCAAGCTTGGACTGGTCGACTTTTATGCCAGCCTTTGTTGCAGTAATCATGCTTCTGACAATAACAACTGGGGGCACTTTTCTTAAACGCATGCCTATCAAATCCCTGAATATCCGCATACGGACACCTGAAAAGAAGGCTGTTATATAAAGTCCCAGCGGAACAAAATAAAAGAACATGATCAGGACAATAATTCCTGCGATTAAAATTATTAAAGAAAGACCGGTTAATGCTTCCATTAATTTCTCCGAAATCGTTTAAATGAATAAACAGGATGAATTTATACTTTAATATAAGAAATCCCTGCATAAAAATTCTTTTTCCAGGTCAAAAATTCCCTGGAATCACTCCAATGATTGAATCTTTATTAAAACTTAATATGTGATCAGTCCGTAATTGCTTCACAATTAACCTTTTGAATATAATTTTTCGATTTTTATATTATCGTATGAAAAAATCGGTGCTCTTTCTTTTTGTATTGATCCCGTTTATTTATTCCGGCTGCGGCAAAGGCATTGAACCTGAACCTGAGAAAATCAGGGAAGGTTTTGGGGGGAATATCATTTTTTCGGGGGAATGGCCGGATAGCGTAACAAGAACTCATATTGTTGTATTTAAGGATCCGCTTCTCGCAGCATCAGATTTTAATGCTTTTAATCTTGCCTTTGTTGGTTTGAACATACCTAAAGGTACAGTGATACTGAATTACAGCACCCTCGATTCTGCTTTATATCCGGTGAACACAAAACTTCAGGCAGGCACATATTCTTATATTGCAGTTGCCCAGCAATCTACCTTAAATTTAACACTGAACAGAAGCGACTGGTTTGTAGCCGGAGTTTTTTATGTTCCGGGAGATTCCACAATCCCGGGAATGATTACTGTTCGTAAAGGTGAATTTCTGGATAATATCGATATCCGCTGCGATTTTAATAATCCACCGCCTCAGCCTCCGGGAGAATGATGATAAAAATACTGGTTACTGCCTCGTTGATTATTTTTGCAAATGTTTGGATCTCTGCACAAACATTCTCTGTTTACGGGACGGTTACCGATAAGGAAGGTCTTCCGTTACCGGGAGTTAATGTAATTGTTGCCGGTCTTGCCACAGGCGATGCTTCCAGTGAAAATGGTGAATACAGGATTAAAGGATTGGCAAAAGGGGAGTACATAATTGAATTTTCAATTATCGGATTCAGAAGTGAAAGAAAAAGGATATTGCTGCTCTCTGACACTAAACTTAATGCAATTCTTGAAGAAGAAGCTATTACCACTGAGCAGGTTATAGTCTCTGCCGGAAAACATGAACAAAAATTATCAGACCTGCCGGTCAGTGCTTCTATGATTGATAACAGGGATTTATTGAGGTACAATTTTAATAATCTGAGGGATGCTTTAAAATATGTTTCGGGTGTTAATATGGTTGATGACCAGTTAAGCATCAGGGGTTCCTCCGGCTACAGCAGAGGTGTTGGAGCACGTGTATTGCTGGCAATTGACGGTATTCCTTTTTATACAGGTGATACCGGTGAAATAATCTGGGAAGCGGTGCCGGTTAATGAAATTGAACGGGTTGAAATTATTAAAGGTGCGTCGAGTTCACTATACGGATCGACTGCAATCGGCGGAGTGGTTAATTTAATTACAAAGGAAGCTGACCAGCCTTTTACATATGTAAAATCGTTCATAGGCTTTTATGATAAACCGTCCCATGAGATCTGGGACTGGAGCGGAGAGTACCGGTTATTTAATGGTCAGACGATTTCGCACTCAAACAGATTTGGTAATTTTGGTTTTGCTGCTTCATTTACCAGACTCGAGGATCCGGGTTATAAGAAAAATAACTTCAACAAAAGATACATAGGTTACCTTAAAGCCGCCTATGAAATAAGCGATGCTTCATCATTAAAAATTCTGTTCAACAGCCTTAATCAGAGAAGCGGCAACTTTATCTACTGGAAGGACTCACGGAACGCGCTGGTTCCTCCGGATGCAGATCTTGGACAAAGTGTGGGCTCCGACCGTTATATCATAGGAATTATTTCT
Source organism: Ignavibacteriales bacterium UBA6490 (assembly GCA_002435365.1). Lineage (GTDB taxonomy): Bacteria > Bacteroidota > Ignavibacteria > Ignavibacteriales > Ignavibacteriaceae > UBA6490. The sequence continues at coordinate 11,061 of DJMM01000118.1, read as the reverse complement.
GACAATAAGCTTACTGACAATTTAAATCTGATTTTCCGGGGCAGCTATTATACAACTGAATGGTCTGATGAAACTGCTTCAAGGAATTCTTCCAGCGCTGATCAGTTCAGAGGCGAGGTTCAGTCTAATTACCGGATCGGCAGTTTACTCCTTGTCAATGGTTTTGAATTGAACAGCAGCAGGGTAAATTCAAACCTTTTTGGTTCGCCTGAATCATTCGGGGCAGGTATATATTCACAGGGCGAATATTTATTCTCATTCCCGCTTTCTCTTACAGCGGGAATCAGGTATGATTATAACAAAGTAAATGATCAGGCAAATTCATCTGCCCTTTCTCCCAGGTTAGGTTTAAACTACAAGCTGAATTCCAACCTTTCAGCGCGAGGAATGATCGGAACAGGTTTCAGGGCCCCATCGCTGGCCGAAAAATTTACGTCGACATTTGTCAGCGGAATAGGAATAAGACCAAATCCCGGCGTCTCGCCTGAGTCAAATGTTACACTTGAGGCAGGAATACTTTTTCATCCTGAAAATCTGATTATCGATGCGGCTGTGTTCAGGAATGAATATTTCGATATGATCGAGCCGGCGCTTGATCCGGCTGATGGTGAAGTAACTTTTAAAAACCTGGTAAGGGCACGTATCGAAGGATTTGAATTAAACGTCTCACCTCCGGTTGCAGATTTTCTGAAGATAAACTTCAGTTATACTTATTTGTATCCCCGTGATATCCATCTTAATAAAATCCTCAAATACAGGCCCAGGCATATATTCAATTCATCCGTTTCTTATTCAGATAACGGTATTGAATCAGGATTCGATTTCAGATATTGGAGCAAGGTTGAAGAAATTGATTTTGAGCTTATAGATCTTGGCTTTGTTCCTGATGGCGATAAGCGGGTGGCCGTGTACGTCCTCGATTTTAACGCCGGATATAATTTCCTCCATATAGGGTTTCCCGGCAGGATGTACCTAAACGTTAAAAATATGCTGAATTATAATTATATAGAACTAATTGGCAATATTGCTCCTTTAAGAAATATTGCTATTAGTTTTGAATTGTTCCTATAACATTTTAACTTTATAAAGCAGTTTACAGATTCAATATTTAGAGCATTAATAGCTTTTCCAAAAACTTTGTAAATTAACAGGGTAAAAAAGTTAAATAAATCTTTTACTCCCGGGGCGGAGGAGAATTATATTTTTTCTGTTTTAACAAATGTATATTGACACTCATGCACATCTGTACCTGAAGGAGTACGACAATGACATTATTAATGTTATTGAAAGAGCTAAAGCATCAAGGGTAGATTATATTATTGTGCCCGGTACAGATATTCAGAGTTCATTCCTGGCAGCAGATATGGCTGCAAATTATCCGATGATTTATGCCGCAGCGGGAATTCATCCGCACGAAACAACTATGTGGGATGAAGCATTAATTCCTATTCTTGAAGAAATTATTAAGAATAATAAAAAGATAGTTGCGATCGGTGAAATAGGTCTCGATTACTATTATGATTTTTCTCCGCGTGAAATGCAGATCAAAGCTTTCCGCGACCAGATTGAACTTGCCATAAGAGTTGATTTACCAGTGATTATTCATAACAGGGATGCTGATGAAGACATGATTAGGATTCTTGAGGATTATGTGGGTAGCGGTTTAAGGGCACAGTTGCATTGTTATAGTGCATCTTTAAGCGATGCAAAAAAAATTGTTTCAATGCATCATTTTATTTCGTTTACCGGGAATATTACTTTTAAAAAAGCGGACGATCTCAGAAAAATAATGTCTGTTATCAGTCCTGAACATCTTCTGCTTGAGACTGATTCTCCATATATGTCTCCGGAACCGATGCGGGGGAAAAGGAATGAACCTGCCAACGTCGGAATTACAGCAAAAAAAATTGCTGAAATTCATAAGACCACTCCGGAGGATATTGCCAGGGTCACTTCATACAATGCATTCCGTTTATTCGGAATCGGAAGGGTCCCGGATACAAAATTCACATATATAATCGGGCATACGCTTTATATAAATGTAACAAACAGGTGCAATGCAAACTGCATTTTCTGTCTGAGGAAAAAAGAACCTGTTATTGCGGGATATAATCTAAGCATGAATGCATCGGAAGAACCGCCTGCAGAAGTTTACATAAATGAAATCGGCAATCCAGTTAATTATAAAGAAATAGTTTTCTGCGGCTATGGCGAGCCAACCATAAGGTGGGAGGTAATAAAAGAGATAGCAGCATATGTTAAAGCAATGGGTGGCAACACCAGGCTCAACACCAACGGGCACGGAAATTTTATAAATAAGCGGGACATTACACCTGAAATGAAGGGAATAATTGATGTTGTGTCTATCAGCCTGAATTCTACTGACGCCTCCCAGTATTCTGAACTGATGAACGTGGATCCCTCTTTATTCGAGGAGATGATTCATTTTACAGTACTTGCACAGCAGCAAGTACCCAGAGTAGTGATGTCAATTGTCTCGGTGGATGACGTTGAAATTGATAAAGCAAAAAATTTCGTTGAGAATGTAATAGGTGCAGAGTTCAGGGTAAGGGAATACTTCTAGATGATCCGTTCATTTCTGGTTTTACTTATTTTTCTCTCCAGATCTTTTCCCCAGACAAGTTATACAGTTGAAACAGGTAAAATTGATGAACTTCTGAACAGCGGTTATTTTCTGTCATCCGGGATATCAATAAACATTTATGATCTGACCGGGAATAAACAGGTTTATGAAAAAGACTCCCGGAAACTCTTCCATCCGGCCAGTAATATGAAAATTTTGACAACAGCTGCAGGACTTTTATTCCTTGGCGGAAATTATTCATTTAAAACCACGGTCTGGTATACCGGTAATGTGATCAATAATATTCTCTACGGAGATATTTATGTGCAGGGAGGCTGTGATCCGGATTTTGTATCGGGAGATCTTGACTCACTTATAAATCCCATCCTGAATGCAGGCATAAAGGAAATTTCAGGGCATATTTATTTTGATATTTCCATGAAAGATTCTCTTTTTTGGGGAAACGGCTGGATGTGGGACGATGATCCGTCCACGGATGCCCCCTACATGTCTGCCCTGAATATTAATGATAACTCAGTAAAGGTTTTTGTAAAACCCGGTGAAGAAGGTAAACCGGCTTCCGTTCTTACAGATCCGGAGACCGATTATGTGAATATTCATAACAAAACTTCGACCGTCTTTGCGGATTCTGATAATTCAATAAATGTCGACAGGAACTGGATTGACCGTACCAATGATATTATAGTAACGGGCATTATTTCACCGCTGGATACTGAATATACAGCATCTCTGAATATCTATAAACCGGAAGAGTATTTTGCTTCACTTTTCATCCGGAGATTGCTGGAAAAGGGAATAAGCACAGCTAAATCAGGAGGTTTTTGTCTGGTTCCGGCGAATGGAGTAAAACTGGCAGTTAGGGAACGTCTATTTGATTCTGTTCTTATCAATCTGAATAAAGTAAGTGATAACCTGAGTGCGGAGATGGTTTTGCTTGCCCTTGCAGAAAAATATTACGGCAGACCGGCATCCGCCCGAAATGGATTAAAATTAATTGACAGCCTTATAGTCCTTGCCGGAAAAGATCCTGATGATTATGTGCTGGCGGACGGTTCCGGAGTTTCGCATTACAATCTTGTTACCACAGAGCTTATTAACACCATCCTGCAATATTTGTATTATAACCGCAATGATCTTTTTATCAAACTGTACCACTCATTTCCTGTTGCGGGGATCGACGGTACATTAAAAACAAGGATGAGAAACACAGCATCCGAAAATAACGTTCACGCTAAAACAGGTACATTAAGCGGAGTAAGCTCGCTATCCGGCTACCTGACCACAAAAAGCAGAAATATGCTTTCATTTTCAATCATGATTCAGAATTTCAGGGGGAGCTCCGCAGCTGCAAGAAAATTCCAGGACGATATTTGTAATATATTTACAGATAAGTAATAATTCTCAGGACTTAAAACTACCGGATTAATTCTTCATAATTTAGTTAACAGAAAAGTGGTGGCGGGAATTTTTTATCTGTCTTTTGAAACAGGATAATTGAATCTGATTGGGATTCTTCTCCGGCGTAGCCCCGTCTTAACTTCGGCTAGCCTCCCAATCTGACAGCCAAATTTGCCTGGCAGATACGACGGAAATGCGGTTCTGAGATCTGGATATGCCGTGTAAGATCCCTTATTGCAACCATTTGGGTTCAAATTCCGGCTGCATGCTGCGGATTTCAATTCAGATGGGGTTAAGAAGAGAAGCAGATTTTCAGGAATATTCTCATTATTAGCCCGTTTTTCTTATATAAATAAAATTCAATTTTTGGAGGAACACTTTGGAATTACAGGAGGTTACAAAGTGACCTGAAAGAGACAGGAATTAAGATATTTTTATTAAGTTTACCATCCAAAAATCTGTTTCCGGTCAATTTTTATTATTTATAGTGAACGGTGCTTGGAAATATCCCCTGATATTGAAGCCGGCTGATTTATAATTTAACAGAAACAACAATGAGTTTTGGGGGTATAATACTTATTCGCGAGCTGGAATCTCTTCTGGTGTACGTAAAAATACTGCGAAAATGGCTGTCTTGATTGAGTAGGTTAGTATTTCTATATTAGCATAGTTACTATGAGATCAAAACAATAATATATTTTGAATAAGAACTTTAAGGATTAAGGAAAAAAAGTTATGGATGGAAATTTTTCTGACAGACTCCAGGATGTAATCAGGTTAAGCCGGGAAGAGGCTCTGAGACTTGGGCACGATTACATAGGAACCGAGCATCTTCTGCTTGGAATTGTTAGAGAGGGTCAGGGAGTCGGTGTAAGAATTCTAAGGAACCTTGACTGCGATCTGATGAAACTTAAGAAAGCAATTGAAGATACTGTCAGGACTTCGGGCGGAACTCTTACTATCGGAAATATTCCTCTTACAAAGCAGGCAGAAAAAGTATTAAAAATAACACAGATAGAATCTAAAATCTATAAAGCTGATGTAATAGGTACTGAACATCTGCTGCTATCGTTGTTGAGGGATGAGGATAATATTGCTACCCAGATACTTCATCAGTTTAATGTTACCTATGATGCCGCACGTTCCGAACTGAATGCAATGCTTAGCAGTAAAAATCCGAAGGAAACTTCCGGTGGTGTACCCCCTCCGGATAAGAAAATCGAGAAGACCAAAACTCCGGTACTCGATAATTTCGGAAGGGACTTAACAAAGCTTGGAACTGAGGATAAACTGGATCCGGTTGTGGGACGTGAAAAAGAGATCGAACGCGTGGCGCAGATATTAAGCCGGAGAAAAAAGAATAATCCTGTGCTTATAGGCGAACCGGGCGTCGGTAAAACCGCAATTGCTGAGGGACTTGCACTCAAGATAATTCAGAAAAAAGTACCAAGAACTCTGCAGGATAAACGGGTCGTCACACTCGACCTGGCAGGACTTGTGGCAGGTACGAAATACCGCGGACAGTTTGAAGAGCGTATGAAGGCGTTGATGAATGAGCTTGAGAAGGCAAAGGAAGTAATTCTTTTTATCGACGAGCTGCATACTATTGTTGGTGCCGGCGGAGCCAGCGGCTCCCTTGACGCCTCAAATATGTTCAAGCCTGCTCTTGCAAGAGGAGATATTCAGTGTATTGGTGCAACAACTCTTGATGAATACAGGAAATATATTGAGACCGACGGTGCGCTGGACAGAAGATTCCAGAAAATCATGGTCGAACCGCCCAATTACGAGGAGACCCTTCAGATATTAAATAATATCAAATTCAAGTACGAAGAACATCATCATGTAAAATATTCCGATGACGCTGTTGAATCAGCAGTTAAGCTAAGTGAAAGGTATATTACTGACAGGCATTTACCTGACAAAGCAATCGATGTTCTGGATGAGGCAGGCTCCAGGGTACATATGGGCAATTTTGAAGTGCCGCAGAATGTACTTGATCTGGAGGAGAAAATTGAAAAAGTAAGGCTGGAGAAGGCAGCTGTTGTTAAACGTCAGGATTATGAAGAGGCAGCAAGACTAAGGGATAACGAGAGGAACCTTCAGAGTGATCTTGAAACAGCAAAAAGAGAATGGGAAGCAAGTACAAAGGATCAGATTTATGATGTGAGCGAGGAAGACATTGCTACTGTAGTTGCAATGATGACCGGTATACCGGTTAACCGTGTGGCACAAACTGAGTCTGAGAAACTCCTGAAAATGGAAGACGAGCTGAAAAAACAAATCGTCGGTCAGGATGAAGCTGTTTCAAAGCTTACAAAAGCGATAAGAAGGACCCGTGCCGGTCTGAAAAATCCGAACCGGCCTATCGGAAGTTTTATTTTCCTGGGTCCAACAGGTGTTGGAAAAACCGAGTTATGCAAAGCGCTGGCACGCTACCTGTTCGATTCTGAAAATGCTCTGGTAAGAATAGATATGAGCGAGTATATGGAAAAATTCTCGCTTTCGCGCCTTGTTGGTGCACCTCCAGGATACGTAGGATATGAAGAAGGCGGTCAGTTGACTGAAAAAGTAAGAAGGAGACCTTATTCGGTTGTACTTTTTGATGAGATTGAAAAAGCGCATCCTGATATTTTCGGCATACTTCTGCAGGTTCTTGATGATGGAATACTTACTGATAGTCTTGGCAGAAGAGTGGACTTTAAGAATACAATTATAATTATGACATCCAATATCGGCGCCAGGGATATTAAGAATATTGCCTCCTACGGCTTTGGCGGAGAGAACTCCGCAGACAGGTATTCCACACTGAAGAATACTGTGGAGGAAGCCATGCGGAAGCTTTTCAACCCGGAATTCCTGAACAGGGTGGATGAAGCAATTGTATTCAGGAACCTCGAGAAGGAAGATATTCTGGCAATCATCGATATTGAGCTTCGCGATCTGCTGAAGAATATCCGGGATAATAAAATGACCCTGGCTCTTGATGATTCTGCAAAGAATTTTGTGGTTGACAGGGGTTTCGATCAGAAGTTTGGCGCACGACCGTTAAGACGCGCAATCCAGAAATATGTGGAAGATCCTCTGGCCGAGGAAATATTGCGCGGAGCTTTTAAGGACGGAGCTAATATTATTGCCAAACATATAGAAAACACAGAAGAACTGGTTTTTGTGGAAGAATCAAACGAGACATCCGGTCTGGAAAAAGAGAAAAAAGGCGAAGCCTGAAATTGAATACATAATTTAATTTATTACAGCCGTTCCGTTTAAAGGAACGGCTTTTTTATATTCACAAATGATATCTAGGTAGTTGTCGGAATAATTTCAGTCCCAATGGTCCTTGAAATTTTGTGATTTGTCTCTTTAACAAATTATGAACCGGCGTCTGAAAGGCTATAAGTATTTTAGCACTGTTTTCTGTGGACAGAAATTTTATAAAGTAAATGTAAGATCTGGTTTATCTTAAACATGACCGGCAGGTTGTTTCATTTATTTGTGACAACCTTAATTTTTGATTAATTTTAAATATCAGATATGTGGAGGTTGCTTTGGAAAAATATGATGAGAATGAGGTTTTGAACAAGCTTAAATATATGGAGGGCTGGAACCTGGATAATAAGAAGCTGAGCAAAGAGGTAAAACTGAAGGATTTCCAATCTGTTATTGAGGCTGTAAATAAAATTGCAGCAGAAGCGGAAAAAATGGACCATCATCCGGATATACTAATTCATTCCTGGAACCAGGTTAAGATTATGCTTTCAACTCACAGTGAGGGCTTAATTACAAGCAGGGATTTCGATCTTGCAGAAAGAATAAACAGAATATTGCAGGATACATGACAATAATTCACCCCCGGCGAAAATAAAGGAACATTTATGAAATTAAAGGAAGAAGATTTTCTTGAAGTATTCTATAAAACTGGTGCTCTGCTGAAAGGACACTTTTTATTAACATCCGGCAGGCACAGCGATACTTATTTTCAGTGTGCAAAAGTTTTACAGTATCCTGAGTATACCGAAATGGTATGCCAGGTTATTGCAGATAAATTTGCTCATTCTGATATTGATACAATTATATCACCGGCAATGGGGGGTATAATAGTCGGGCAGGAGGTAGCCCGTTTATTGAATAAGCGCAGCATATTCGCCGAGAGGGAAGATAAAAAACTTTTACTCCGCAGGGGTTTCAACCTTGAAAAAGGGGAAAAAGTTCTTGTCTGTGAGGATGTAGTAACCACCGGCGGAAGTGTTTTTGAAGTTTTAGAGATAGTTAAAAATTACGGCGCTTATGCAGTTGGAGCAGGTTATATTGTTGACAGAAGCAACGGTAAGGTAGATTTTGGAATTCCTCAGGTTAGCACCATAAAAATGGATGTAAGATCCTATCTTCCGGAAGAGTGCCCTTTGTGCAGGGAAAATATAACGGTTGTAAAGCCGGGATCAAGAAAAATCACAGTTTAATTCAGGAATCATCATATGAAACTTATTCTAACTTTTATTCTTTATACATCAATTATTTTTTCACAAGTAAACTTTAACGATTATTTCCTGGATAAAACCCTGAGATTCGATTATTATCATACCGGGAATAAGGATAATGACTTTTATTCCTTCGATGAAATGATTGAGGAGCCTTACTGGGGAGGCAGTAAAGTAAATCTTATCGATACTTTTGATTTTGGAGTCTTTAAATTTTTTGTATATGACAGCAGGACAAACAAGCTTATCTATTCAAGGGGATATGCAACCCTGTTTCATGAATGGCAGACCACTGATGAAGCTTTAATTACCACAAAGTCTTTCAGCGAAACAGTAGTATTTCCGTATCCTAAAGATAAAGTGCGGCTTGAGTTTTTCAGCCGGGATGTAAAAAATAAGCTTGTCAAAAAATTTGAATACGAGGTAGATCCTGCGAATTATTTTATAAAAAAGGAAAGAAGACTTGAATACCCGGATTTCATGGTTTTTAATTCCGGTGATCCTGCGCTAAAAGTGGATATTGTAATAATTCCTGAAGGATATACCAGTGAGCAGATGGATTTATTTAAGGAAGACTGTAAGAAATTCGGCACATATCTATTTAATTCATCCCCCTTTAAAGAAAATAAAAACGCCTTTAACATCTGGGGCGTAGAAGCTCCTTCCATTGAGTCCGGCACGGACGTCCCGGCAGAGAATATCTGGAAAAAAACTATTCTTAATACTGCATTTTACACTTTTAACCTGGACCGGTACTGCATGACATCGGATAATAAATCAGTTCGTGATGTTGCTGCCAATGCTCCTTATGATCAGATTTATATTCTTGTAAACAGCAGCAGGTACGGCGGCGGTTCAATTTATAATCATTATTCGGTTTGTGTAAATAAAAGTCCGTTTGAGGAATATGTATTTATACATGAATTCGGGCATGGTTTCGGATTTCTTGCAGATGAATATTATGATTCCAATGTTGCCTACAACGATTTTTACAAGCTCGATGTTGAACCGCTTGAAAGGAACNNATAAAGATATTGTCGGGGTATTTGAAGGAGGCGGGTATGTGTCAAAAAAAATATACCGGCCGGAACTTGACTGCACAATGAAATCATTATCGGTGAATAATTTTTGTGAAGTCTGTAAGCTGACGCTTCAGGATATGATAAATTTTTATACAAAGTAAAATATGGATCAGAAAAAACTATTTAAAACAGTTGAGGAGATAGCATCCCGCGGTTACGCTTCCGAAAAAGAGATGTTATTTTCAGTTATAGACCAGCTTGTGAAGAATGAGAACACGGTATTTAAAGGAGGAAGGGTTTGGAAACTTGAGCCTGAAGCTTTATCATATTATCTCTTTTTTCAGACTGGCGACGTGGAAAGGATCAGTGAGGACTTTTCTCTGAAGATCAATGAATATCCCATGTTCAGTGACATTGCAAAGGAAAGAACTGTAGTTAACAGCGAAACGAACCATGTATTGAGGAGCAAGGGAATTTTAAAATATTCTGCTACCGGTGTCGGGGACAAGATTAAACTTGACGGGCAGTATTACTATGAATTCGTTCTTGCCCTGAATACGGATGTAATTGATGAAGATTTCAAGACCGCACTGAATATTATTGCTACGGCAATCACTTCAAGAATAAAGCAAAAAAGATATTCCCAGAGTGCAAAATCACTTAAGGCCGATATTGACAAAGCAAGGGAGCTTCAGAAAAGCATACTTCCCGAGCATGAATACCGCTTTCATAATTACGAAATTTTCGGAGTCACTCTGCCGGCAGAAATAGTTGGAGGCGATTTTTTTGATTACCTTGAAATCGGCGATGATGAAAACAGGCTTGGTGTTGTTGTTGGTGATGCCGCAAGTAAAGGTGTATCTGCAGCTGCTGAGGCTATGTATGTTGCCGGTGCATTAAGAATGGCTTCGAATTTTGAGATCAAGATTTATCCTTTGATGAAAAGAATGAATCAGCTTGTCAATAAAATATTTGAAGACGATAAATTCACATCACTCTTCTACGGCGAACTTTCAAATGATATGGGCGGATTATTTTTATATGCAAATGCTGGGCATAATGCTCCTGTTTTTCTTAAGGCTGCATCTGATGAGATGACTTTGCTTAATCCCACCGGACCGGTGCTTGGTCCGGCTCCGCTGGCCAAATATACTGTTGAAAATATCAATTTTGCACCCAATGATATAATGTTGATTTACTCAGACGGTGTTACAGAATCTGCCGATTCTGAATTTATTCCCTACGGTGAAGAAAGGCTTTATTCGTTGTTCAGAAATCTGAAAACAAAGTCATCAAAGGAGGTTGTTTACGGTATTCTTGACGATGTTGTTAAATTCACAAAAAGCGGATTATATTCCGATGATAAAACTCTCGTGGTGATAAAAAGAGTTAATTAAGAGGCTGCCATGATTCAATCAGTTAACCCTGCAACAGGGGAGATAATCAGCGTTTATAGCGAGATGAGTGATTCTGAAGTTGTTGAGATTTTGGGCAGAACACACAGAAACTATCTTTCCTGGCGGAAGGTCCCGGTTGAGAGAAAAGCTGAATTGCTTTT
>DJMM01000065.1 GCA_002435365.1 Ignavibacteriales bacterium UBA6490 | reverse complement strand
TGCACTTGATTTTCCCCAGCCCCAACGGCTTCCGAGATTATCTAATTGTGAAGATGATTTATTCTCAAGAATTCTCAGATTAAAAAAGTCTAAATTTTGAACTGAAGAATTCTTTTCAATTTGAGTTGATTGTTTCAGTTCTCTAAACCGGACTGCTGATTCAACATTCTCCGGTGTTTGTCCAATCACTGGAGAAATTAGCCCTGGTAAAAAGACCATGAACAAAATAGCTTTTTTCACACAACCCTCCACGAGTTAAAATAGAAATAGATATAAGGATACAATTATCCTAAAACAAAGCATTTTAACTACTGCAATGAAAATGCCATCAGATTTTTGGCTTTAATCAGGGTAATTTATTGAAAAGGATAGACCAATAGGTAATAATTACCTGTTTCGATAGGTAAAAATAGGGAAATTGTAAAGATTTTTTACAATTTCCCTCAAGAAAATGCATAATCGGGCGGAATTTGCATTTTTTCTTTATAACCCCTGCCGAATGGGGACTATTTCTAAATTAACTTTGCTATTTTGTTCGTGCTATAATTATCAATTCTGATGCCAGCACAAATGTTTAAATAAAATCAAAATAAGGGGGATAATTCCGGCAAACAGGGTAAAAAAGAAAATGAGAATGTAGAAATTACATCGGTTTATTTTAGAAGGGCGTCTAATTTCGGTCGTGAAATCTTTAATATTCTGGCAGTTCGGGATTTATTTCCATTCAGTTTCTTCAGAACTTCCTGTACATACGCACGGTTCATTTCTTTCAGATTGATATTCTCGAAATTCAGGTCCATCCTGATTATTTGAGGAAGGAGCTTTTCATAATCGCCCACCATAATCTTTTCAAACTTTTTCTGCAGCAGTGCGGAGAAATGCTTTAATTCAATCTTGCCATTTTCACTCAGTATTACCCCCCTTTCGATAGAGTTTCTCAATTCCCTTATGTTTCCGGGCCAGTCATACTGCATAATAAATTCGCGTGCTTTTTTTTCAATAAACTTAATTTTCTTCTGAAACTGGAGTGAATATTTGTTAACAAAGAATTCTGTAATCTTGAATATTTCATCTTTTCTTTCACGCAGCGGCGGAAGAGTAATGTTTATAACATTGAGGCGGTGATAAAGATCTCTTCTGAAGATATTTTCTTTCACAAGCTGATCAAGGTCCTTATTAGTCGCTGAAATAATCCTGGCATTGATTGCAATGTCCTCAACGCCGCCGAGCCTTCTTATAACTTTTTTTTCAATTGAGCGGAGGATCTTTGACTGGAGGTTGATACTAAGGTCGCCTATTTCGTCAAGGAACAGGGTGCCGTTTTCCGCAAGTTCAAATAGCCCGTATTTCCTGTTCTTTGCACTCGTAAATGCACCCGGTTCATGGCCGAACAGTTCGCTTTCCATCAGGTTTTCAGGAATGGCGGTACATACAATATCCACAAAAGGCTTATCAAAATTCCTGCTGTTATTATGAATGGCTTTAGCCAGCAGTCCTTTTCCCGTTCCTGTTTCCCCCAGAACCATTAGGTTTAAATAGGATGTATCTTCCGCTTTTTTAATCACGGACATCATTTTTTTGACATCTTTCAATCCGCCGATCAAAACTTTATAATCAAGACTTTCCGGAAAGAATGACGTAATCCTGGTACGGTGGGAATTATTTGATATAATCTCGAACAAATAAGCAATAAACTTGTACATCTCATAAGGAAATATGAAGATATCATTAAAGCCTAGTTTTGCGATTGAACTTACAAGGATTGAATTTTCGCCGGTTATAACAAAAATTATTTTATTGCTTATGCTGTTCTTAAGTTCCAGTATTCTGCTGAGGAATTTAGATTCCAGGCCTGCCGGCTTAATAATTATTATTTCATCCTGATTAATTTCGAAGGAGCGGGGATATTTGACGGAAATATTGATGTTTTTCAGCTCAAGCTGTTTGAGTACGGAATCTACAGCCGCATTATCATCTGTATCTGAGTATATTTTTATCTGGGCAACACTATCCATTATTCGGCAGAATTTTTCTGATTATTTCAAATGCGTCCTTAATTTCTTTTTTCGAAAGATAGGAGTTTTTAAGCTCCTCATCATCAATACTGCCGGCAATATGCTCAATAAGCGAACCTGAATAGTAAGCATACTCCTCTGCACGCAGAAAGTTTCCCCTGGCATAATAAAAATCCGCAAGTTCAATCATTATTTTCCATGTTATTTCGGAAATACTCAGGTTTTCAACAATGTCCACTGCTCTCAGAAAATGTTCACTGGGGTGGTCGCTGCTGTTCTCCAAATGCGCAGATACCAATCCGCAGTAAAATTCCCATTCTGCCTTATAAAACAGGTTGGTTTCGACTGCTGCAATAAGATTTTCAGCCCTTAATTCTTCCATGGCCTCGTTATAAAGCTGATTTTCGTATAAAAATTTAACTGCAGTTATTGATGCCATGAAAAAATCATGCTTTACACTTTGCTTATTATAATATTGTATTATGCTTTTGATTTCGTGATAGAAATTTAAGCTTTTACTATTAAGCAGAAGCTTGAGAAACCTGAGATTATATTTATGTTTTTCGCCCGCTTCTCTTATAAGCAGTTTTGTAAAATCATCGATGATCATGCCCAGGTTATCGTTGCTGCCCATTGCCGCATAAAATATACCTTTAAGGAAAAGTGTTTCAAGTTCTTCATTCACATCCTGCAGGTTTTCAAAAATGGCATGCGCGCCCCGGATATATTTAAGTGCGTTACCGTATTCACAGGAGAGATAATATATTTCGCCCAGATTATGATTAACCAATCCTTCCCCTCTCTGATCGCCCGTATGGGAGAATATCGACAGGGCTCGTTTATAGTACTCGATTGACTTCTCATAATCCAGCTTCATAAAACTAAGCACGCCGAAATTCAGAAGGACTATTGCCTCATGCTGCAAGTTTCCCATTGAAGAATTGAGTTCGAGCGAGCTGTTCCAGAGTGATTCAGCGGCATCATTCTCACCCTTAATGTTTTTTATATTACCAAGATTAGCCTGCATCTGTGCAGTACGGAATTTCAATCCCGCAGTACTGTATATCTCTTCGGCCGACCGGAAATATTCGTATGCCTTGTCGAAATCATTATCCCTGTAAATGGATATTAAACCTAAAAAATTATAGCACTTTCCCCTGCTTTCTTCAGCAGTATAGCGGCTGTCGATTATCTCCCTGGAAAGCTCCTCGCACCTTGAAAAATTATTTATGTCGAGATATGCTGAAGCAATTTCGGTAAGCAGGTCCCTTTTCCGTTTTTCATCTTCAAGCACATCCACAAGGTGTTCAATCTGCTTAATCCCTTCTTCCGATTTTCCGCTTCTTATAAGGGCAATTCCCTTAAGCAGCAGCAGTTCGTTTAAAATTTCGGGCTCGGAGTTATAAAGCAGAAGTTCATCGCACTGTTCGAGGGCTGAAACTGCATCCCCCGAATTCAGAAGGACTTTTGACATCTCAAACTTTAAGGCTGCCTTCTGCTCCTCCGGCACCGGGAAGGAGATCATATTTTCAAGAAGCTGTTTCTGGTAATTATAGGCATCAATAAGAAGCGCTTCTTTAAAAAGAGTCATATAACAGTTAATGCTCTTCTGATGTTCACCAGCCGATTCATATTGATACCCTATTTCTTTTTTATTCAGCGGGGATACTTTTTCGAGCCGTGCGGCATTTTTTAAATGTATATTCTTTTTATTCTCAATGCAGGAATATATATAATCCTTCATCCCTGCGGATGTAAAGCTGACATTATTTATATCGGCGAGATGAAGAATATTTTTGGATCTCAAACCGTTCAGAATTTGACCAGGTTCCTGCAGTTCCTCAGCTGCAATTTCGCTGAACATTTGTCTATCGGGCAGGGTTTGAAAAGCAGAAAGGGTTTTTGCCGCCAGAAGTTCTTCTTTACTCAGGTTATTCGTTCTTAATTTATAAAAATGTTCGTGCGAATGTTTAAGAATTTCAATAGTATTTTCATCTGACGCAATAGTAATTGAATCGGGATTAAATTTTATTATACCGAACAGAATAAGATCTTTTATAAAAGCGTCAATGCTTCCGGGCAGAAGATCGGCATAGAGCAGAATCAGCTTTTTCAGCTCCTCCACAGGATAATAGGAATACAGGCTGTGCTGGAGCATTTCCTGCACCTGGTTATCGGTAAAAGGAGACAGTTCCAGCTGATGCAGATTGTGTATAAAATCAGATTTACCCGGCCTGTCTGAATTTTCGGTTATAACTATCTTAATGTTATGTACCTGGAATAAAGGTATTATTTCCCGGAACATCTGCTGCGACAGTTCATCGAGGAAGTTGAAATCATCTACAAGGAGCAGGAACCTGCCGGTGCGCACTATCTGTGAAAAAATTCCTTTTACTTCCTCAATTATATGATGGGGTGGTCCGGCAAGAAAATTTTTAATCCTGGTCTTCAAATCCTCATCCAGCAAAGGATGAATACCCTCATTATATAAAAACTTTTCAAGAAAGCTGTTTATAAACCCGATACCGAAACTGGTTTTTGCACCGCTGCTCAAGACAACATTCTTCTTCCCCTGCGCAAATTTATTAAGCAGTGCTGTTTTACCTGATCCCTCTGCACCTTTAAGAACGAAAACATCACCGCTGGCATAATTTACCATGTAATTTTTCAGAATATTCAGCACATCTTTTCTGCCGCTGAAATTCTGTGCGGGGGTCCAGGCAGAAAGTAATTCTACCGAAGGAACATATTTCAGATCATTGAATATGCCTGCTGCATTTAAATATCTTGAAGCAGGCTCCTTCTGAAGAAGCTTCTGCATTACGCTGTTTATTCCGGAAGAATAATTATTCTGAGGAAACCTGAAATTATCTTCAAGCTGTGCCCTGAATATTTTTATTTCCGAAGAGTTGTCAAACGGGAAAGTGCCGTATATAATTTTATAAAGAAGTATACCAAGCGAATAAAAGTCAACCCGGTGATCATAAAGTTCTTTCTTAAGCAGTTCCGGGGCAATATATTCTGCCGTACCCCTGGTGTTTTTATCGATTGTGCTGTCCGGAGATTTTGCAAAACCGAAATCAATAATTTTTATACGGGAGTCTTTATCCTCTCCGCTTACAAGTATATTCTCAGGCTTTAGATCAAAGTAAACCAGATTCGACATATGCAAATACTGCAGCGCTGATGCAATTCCGATAATAATTTCTGTAAGGCCTGCTTCGCTTATATTTTTCAGTCCGGAAAGCTCATTCCCGCTGAACAGTTCAAGAATAATGAACCTGCTTCCATAGGAAATCTTTTTATCGCTGCTCTCCAGTACAATACCATAATCATAAGCCTTGATAATGCCGGGATGGTTAAGTCGGCTTATTATAAGATATTCCTCTTCAAATTTTTTCAGCTCTTCTTCGGTTAGTGAAGGAGGCACTACTTTCATTGCATACTCGCTGCCTGTTTTCATATCTGTGCAGCGGTAGACCTTGCTCCTGCCTTCACCGAGTTTTTTATTTATCTTGTACCTGTTGTTAATCATCTGATTCCCGGATTGAAATAAGTCTGTACTTTTTTACCGATGTTATTTGCCGCAAATAATGTTGTAAATAAAAAGATCCCCGGGATAATTATCATCCACCAGGCCTTTGAAATATAATTTTGCCCCTGTTCTATCATTGAACCCCAGGAGGGATGGGTAACCCCGGTTCCCAGTCCAAGATAGCTTAAAGATGCTTCCGCAACTATAACTCCGGCAAACAGCAGCACCAGATTGCTTGTTACAGGAGCAATTACAACCGGAAGCATTTCCCTGAATATAAGATTCCTGCTGCTTAATCCTAAAGAAGAAGCAGTCATGAAAAAATCGCGCGACTTCAATGCCTTCACCTCACCCCTGATAATTTTAAATAACGACATCCAGCCGGTGAATCCAAGAACTATAATAACTGTTATAACCGAATTTCCAAAAAGCGCAAGAATAAGAATGACCAGAAAAATCGAGGGAAATGAAAGAAACATATCTGTGATCCTGTTAATCACCTTTCCGATCCATCCCTCGTAATATCCTGCAGGAAATCCCAGCAGCAGACCAATAAAAAATGCCAAAACAACTGTAGTCAATCCTACCGTAAGCGAGATCCTGGTGCCGTAGATAAGCCTTGAATAAATATCCCTTCCCAGTTCATCTGTGCCAAAAATGTATAATACAGCACTGGTGTTATAATCAGCGGGTGATCCTTCAAACAATATCTTTTCAGCCCCCTGGTAATAACCTCCGCCGGATGCCAGACTGTCGGCAATTTGAATTTCATCGGTTACATTTCCAGTTACTTCATCCCTCAGCGAGACGTAAAATGAAGTCTCTTTACCGGCAGGGGTGATAAAATACCTGACTGAAAAAGGATGAAGAAGTTTTGTTACCGCAACGTTCTTCTGAAATTCGGGATTGAACGAAGCAGTTAGCGGCGCAAATACTGACGCCAGTAACAGGACCAGCAGTACCGAGAGTGATAATCCCGGGTTATAATTCAGAAACCTTATTTTGTTCCTGAATAAGAACACAAATGAAGGAAGAATTATTATAAGAAATGCCGATATGAAGCTGTCGGAAATTTCAGAGGTTAAAGACATTGTATTCCCGGCAAGAATGCTTCCTGAAAAATAATAGAAAAGCATAAATATTTTTGCAAGCAGCCCGTAACGCAGTACTGCAATCAATAAACAGAATATAAATATCAGCTGCCAGATTTTTAGTTTCAATCCAGGATACCTTTCGCTAATAGTCTTTTATCTAATTTATACTTGACAAGGTCGGCAATAAAATTGCTCATAACTATCAATACACCTGAAACAAGTGCACAGCCTGTTACCAGAGGATAATCACGCTGGAGTATAGCCATCATTGTCAGTCTCCCCATTCCCGGTAAACCGAAAATCACCTCGGTTATAAGAGTGCCGCTTAAAAGAATTCCAAGTTCAATTCCTGCAACAGCTATAAGCGGGCTAATGGAATTAGGCAGGATGTGCTTTCTTATTATTTCTTTTTCACCTACTCCGTTTGATCTCAAATACATCACGTAGCCGGAATTGAACACTTCGTCCATATTTGTTCTCAGATACCTGTACATTACCGCCGCACCGGTTACAGTTAATGTAATAAGCGGCAGTATAAGGTGTTTGATTATATCAGCCAGTTTCTCAAGAATGTTCATTTCATCGTAGCTGAATGATTTAACACCGGAGGAGGGGAAAATCCCGGCCAGTTCGGAAAACAGGTATATAAGAAGCACTCCTATAAAAAACGACGGCAGGGCATATATAAGCAGACTAGTCTCTGAAATAAACTTATCTCTTTTACTTCCTTTTTTCCCGGCTGCTTTAAGCGAGAAATATATGGCAATCATCATCTGCAGCGAAAAACTAAGCAGTGCCAGCATTATAGTGAAGGGGAGAAATTCCATTATTACCGAAGCAACCGGAACCCTGTAGTTAAAAGAAATCCCCAGGTTGCCGGTAAAGGTTTCTGTTATGAAATCAATATACTGACTTAAAGCGGACTCATTCAATCCGAATGAATCCCTCAGGTTCTCTGCAAGCTGCGGATGCAGTGTGGGAGAAATATATTTACTTACCGGATCACCGGGAGCAGCTCTCAATAACAAAAACACAAAGGTTGCAAGCAGAAATAAAAGCAGGAAGGAATTAACGATTCTCTTTATTATCAGGGATCCGGCTTTAATCATCAGTTTCCCATTCCCATATATGATGGACTGCGCCTAATGGTGTTATATGAATTTTCTTAATCCTTGAATTATATGCCACAATATTATCAATCCAGAACAGAAATGTAACCGGGTTCTGCTCATAGAAAATCGCCTGCATCTCTTTGTAATGTTCATCCTTTTCCGGTGAATCTTTTTCATTTTCAATTATTATAAGAAGACTGTCCATCTGCCTGTTCATGAATCCCGCTGCATTAAACGGAGCTTCCTCAAGATTTGAATACCAGTAAGTTTTATAATACTGGGGAACCGGTATGCTCCAGCCTGCAATCCAGGCATTAAGTTCCCGGTTAAACATTTTCTCAAAAAATACCGAAGGTTCGATAGGCTCTATTTGTAAATCGATCCCTATCATTCTCAGGTTGTTTTTTATGAGCGCTGCCGTAAAATCCCTGCGCGGATTTCCTGATGGGATGTTCAGGGTGAATGAAAATTCAATGTTCCCTTTTTCAAGTATGCCGTCATTGTCAATATCCCGCCATCCCTCGCTTTTAAGAATTTCCCTGGCTGCATACGGATCATAGGGATAAGGCCTGATGTTTTCATCATACGAATCTTTAAATACAGGTGACACCGGTGATGATGCAGCTTCGCCGTAATTAAGAAGGTAATCCTTAACGATTTCAAACCTGTTAATCCCCAGGGTCAAAGCTTTTCTCACTTCAGCATTGCCGAATAAATTATTCTCCTTTATTTTTTTATCTGCAGAATATTCCACGGGATCAATATTGTTCCACGCGGCGTAATCGTATTCGCGGCCCTTAACATACCCCAGAACAATATTTTTATACTTGCCAAGTTCTTCAACATCATCCGTTTTTATATCTTCAGCCAGATCGATTTCATTATTCTTCAATTGGGTGATCCGGGAGTTGTAATCAGGAACAACCTTGAAAATTATTTCGTCAGGCGTTTTCTCATTAACAAGGAACGATTTCGGATTTTTTACAAGAACTACAGACTGATTTTTATTCCAGGCTTTTAATAAAAACGGTCCGCATAAAACCGGTTTGATTTCCTTTTCGGCATAAACGATGTTATCTCTCTTTATTCCTTCATAAATATGCTTTGGCAGAACAGGAAGATCGAGGTCAATCAGTGAAGGATTTGATTTTTCCCTGAAGAAAACCGTGAAAGCATATTTATTTATTTTCCGGAAGCTCTCCGGAAGTATTTTCAGATTCTCATCGGTGCGGAAATTCTTGAAAATACCGTAAAGCCTGCTCTGTACAAGGGGATCGGAAAAGAGATCAAACGAAAAGATGACGTCATCAGCAGTCAGCTCTTTCCCGTCGCTCCATGTTATTCCCTTCTTCAGATGAACATCCACGGAGAGAGAATTTTTTCCCCACACAAATTTATCCGCCAGAAGAGGCGATACAGCAAGTGCCCCCTTTACGCTGTCCCAGTCCATCTGAATTAAGCTTGGATAAAGTATCTCCGTAATATTTATTTCGTTTCCGCTGAATGCATAGAGAGCATTAATGGATTCGGGATCGGAAGAGATTCCGATAACAAGAGCCGATTTTTTCTGCTCGCTTCCGCAGCCCGGAAAAATCAGAATAACACAAGTGAGTAAAAGTAAATAACGGATCTGTTTCATAAAAAAAGGTTATAATTTTCAGGTTAATTTATTATTTTGTTGATCAATTGTAAAATAAAATCTATGGTTAATGTAAATATCAGGGAAATAACGCTGCTTGATGCGGACAGTTCAAGGACGATCCTGGAAAAGATATCGTTCACACTGCATCCAGGGAATATTTACTGCCTGATCGGAAAAAACGGTTCCGGAAAAACCACACTGTTAAAATCATTAACCTCCTTACATAATAAAAATATATTCGATGTGGCGGGAGAGGTCTTCTTTAAGGGGACAAACATTCTTCCAATGAACGATGATTACCTTGAAAGTCTGCGCCAAAAATATGTAAAATATGTTTTCCAGGATTCCGTTTCTTCTTTCAATCCGCTTAAGAAGCTTGAATATTATTTCGACCTGCCCGGTATTGACCAAAACATGCTGTTTAGGCAGCTTAAGGCACTTATGCTTCCTACCGGGAATATAATCGGAAAAATGTATCCCTACGAAATAAGCGGGGGCATGGCACAGCGTTTTTCAATCGCGCTGGCATTATCTGCAAAACCGCTTCTGCTTCTTCTGGATGAACCAAATTCCGGAATAGATTATGCCCTTTCCAATCTTATATCAAATGCACTGAAGAGTTACGCCGCAGAATCCAATTCTGCAGTACTGATCATTACACAGGATATCTCCTTTGCTGAAAATACAGGCAACTACCTGGGATTTATAAATAAAAATTCGTTCACCGGGTTTTTCAGCCGCAGCGACTTTTTTACGGAAACCGGCAGCAATGCAGAATTAAATAATTTCATCGAAGCATACAAAAGCATATGAATATCCTTACTGTCGAAAATATCCGTTATACCGTTTATCCCTCCCCGGGAGAAGCAAAAGATATTCTAAGAAACATTTCCTTTAATGTGAATGACAAATCGATCTGCGGAATTTCCGGCGAATCGGGATCAGGAAAAACCACTCTTGCAAAAATTATTGCCGGACACCTTACACCCTCATCAGGAACAGTAAACATTAATGCAGCTAAAAGGAATAACATCCCCCCGGTGCAAATGCTTTTTCAGAATACCGGAGATATTCTGAATCCCTTTAGAAAAATTTTTGATGTAATAAAAGAAGCTGCCGCTTTAACCGGTGAACCAAATCCGGAAAGTGAAACGGAAAAATTACTTGATATGATTAAATTAAGTCCGAAGCTCTGGAACAACAGGGGTTATCAGCTTAGCGGCGGGGAGCAGCAGAGAGCTGCTTTAGCAAGACTGCTTGCGGTTAAACCAAAGTTGTTGATTCTGGACGAACCGTTTGCAGCACAGGATGTTGAGTCACAGGTTAACCTGATAAGTCTGCTTACTGAAGTAAAAAAACAGTTCGACCTTACTATCATGTGCATTTCCCATAATATAAGAATACTGAAAAACCTTGCAGATAAAATTATTGTTATGAAGGATGGGGGAATAGTAGAAAGCGGGGATAACCCGGAAATTCTATTTAATCCCAAACACAGCTACACGCAGCTTCTGATCAAAGCAGAAAATTACAGTCTGAATGATGAAGAACTGAAATCCCTTCTTTAGTCTGTTCGAATGGAATTTAATTATGCGGCAACAACCTCAATTGCAGGATGAACATCTTTCCTCAGAAGATTTTCAATTGCCATTAGCGTACCCTGAATTGCACTTGGACAGCTTCCGCATGCGCCCTGGTATCTTATATTTACAGTAAAACCCTCAATACCCAAAATCTGTAGTCCCCCACCGTCATTTGCGAGAGCGGGTCTTACTTTACTATCGATTACACTGTTTATCTGTTTGAGCAGCTCGCTGGTATGCTTTTCAAGATTTTCAAGACCCTTTTCTTCCGGTATAAGGCTTTTATCAAATTCCTTTATTATCCCTACAAGCTTTTTCTGAATAGGTCCCCATCCTGAATCTTTATCCTTCTCAACAGTGATAAACCTGTCCATATAAAATGCGGTTACCACACCTTCAATCTCAAAAATTCTTTTTGCCAGCGGATCGTCCTGTGCAGAATTTTTATCGGGGAAATGCCTCGACTCAAACTGAAGCAGCCGCTCATTCAAAATAAACTTCAGTGCCTGGGGATTCGGTGTTAAATCCACATCCTGCACAAATAGCATAAATACTCCTGTTTTTAAGAAGCTAAATTAGCTTTTCACGCATTATGCATCAAGTCAATAGAATTTTCACCTTTCACACACAGCAGTGAATAAAAATGATCGGGTGATTGATTGATTGGATGTTTGAATATAAGGCAAGCTAATTCCAAACTGCTGATGTAATAGCAAGCGGGTTCAAGGTTAAAGGATCGAAGTTCGACGTTGATAAAAAAAAACAAATGTCCGAACCACGATTTCCATCCGTCAGCTGACGGATTTACAGGATTATTATTTAACATATTTTTGTAACACTTCAAATGGAAATGGAAATCCCTTATATACCCGCTTTCTGTTTCCATAATGCTTTTGTCTGAATTATGATTCTAAGGATTGGCAGAATCTTCTTAATAATTTCAAATTACAATGTATGACAACGAATGACAATTGTATGACAACTGAATGACAATTGACTGACCCTCTCTCCCAGGATAACATTAAAATAAGATTTGATTAAACAAATAATTATATATAGTTTTTAATACGGGAACAAAAACGGGTTTCTATGTATAAGCCTCTATTATTCTCCTTTAAGGTTTTTGTCTTCATTTCCCTGGAAATAATTTTTCCATTATGCTCCTTTGCCCAGCCTTTTACTAATGAAAAAAAAATTGATACAAGTGCAGTAAATCTGGTTTCACAGAGGCAGGGTTCAATAGATGTCAGTAAAGATGGAATTATCGGAGTAACATGGATAGATGAAACTGATTACTGGTGGTTTATGAATATTGCATTGTCTACTGACCATGGGGAGAGTTTCATAAAAAAGGTAGTAGACAGTTCGGCAATTTTCACCGAGGTATCGCTTTACTACCCCAGAATACATTTTGATAAATCAGGTAATATATGGCTTACAAATTATTATTGGAGTTATTATGGGGGGAGTCTTAGAATATATATTCGAAAATCAACTGACGGTGGAAAGACTTTCTCTAAAATACTACTTGGTGACCCAGGTCCCAGCACTAACTATAGTATTAATTCCGATAGTCTTGGAAATATATACATATTATGGGAGCCTTTGGGAAGATTAACCTGCACAAAAATCATAAATGGAAATCTTAATGATACCATTAAATCGGTAATACCACACCCGGGACTGTTATTAGACTCATACCCTAATGGTATTACTGCAGATGGAGGAAATGTTTTTGTTGTTTTTTCCGGTGGGGTAGATCCAGATTCGGATCATGTTTATATATATAAAACATATTTCGTAAAATCATCCGATGGAGGTTTAACATTTTCCTCACCAAAACAAATCGATACTACAGTATCTGAATTAACTTATCAGAGTGATCCTGATATATTTTTCTGGAATGACAGACTTTGTATAAAATGGAAAGATAAAAGGGATGGAAAATTCTCTATTTACTTTACGGAATCATTAGATAATGGAGGTACATTTAAAGAGGCAGTAAAAATTAACAACGATGAAGATGGGCCTGTTAGAAATTCTCATATAAGCGGAAACAGCAGTATGCTTGGTTTAGCATGGACCTCGGAATTAGTTCTGCAATCTAGTTTACAATATGATGTATATTTCAGTAAAAAAACTATTCAAAGCGACACATTTTCAGTACCGGTTAGAGTAGGAAATCCTCTTTATCGTGAATATTCCCAACTCGAGGGGGGAATAGCTGCAGACAAGGATGGTTATACTTACATTATATTCCATGACGACAGAACAGCACCAGGGTATTATAAATACAGATTATATTTATCAAAAGCCAAATTTGATATAAGCGATGCAGAGGAGACAACATATGTTCCAGGTTTTTATCTTCTCCAGAACTATCCTAATCCTTTCAATCCAAATACAAAAATTAATTACTCAGTTCCTCAAACATCACAAGTTCAAATTAAAGTATATGATGTTTTAGGCAATGAGATAGAAACACTGGTTAACGAAGAAAAACCAGCCGGTAATTATCAAGTGGAATTTAATGCAGATGGGATAACCAGTGGGATATATTTTTATACTTTAAAAGCTGGGGATTTTATTCAGACAAAGAAGATGCTTCTTTTAAAATAATTAAGTTTTATTTGTGCTTTACAATAATGGGAAAAGACAGATGAAAGCTATCATCATATCCGCTATACTTATAATTCATCAAACAACTTTTTCACAATGGTTCTGGCAGAATCCTTTGCCTCAGGGGAATGCGTTAAATGATATTTCTTTTGTTGATTTGAATTATGGATTTGCGGTTGGTAATACGGGGGTAATAATAAAAACAACGGATGGAGGATATAACTGGATAATTCTAGCAAGTGAAATTGTTCACCACCTCTTTGGAGTTCACTTTATTGACAGTTATACGGGGACAGTTGTTGGTAATAGCGGAACAATTCTCAGAACTTCAGATGGTGGTGAAACCTGGATTCCTCAATCAAGTGGAACAACTGTTTCACTTAGATCTGTTTTTTTTTCAGATGCAGACCACGGTACAATCGTCGGTAACAACGGGAAAATTTTTCACACATCTGATGGGGGAAATCATTGGATTTCTCAGGGAAGTGGAACGAGTTCTAATCTTCTAAAAGTAATATTTGTTAATGCAGATACCGGAATAATATGTGGTGAATCCGGGAAAATACTAAAGACAACTAATGGGGGTAACACATGGACAAACCAGATAAGCGGTTCAGACTTAGAACTTTCAGGCATTTCCTTTATAAGTGAAACTACGGGATATATAGCCGGGGCAATATACTGGTATGGTTATCATTATAAGATTCTCAGGACAACAGATTGCGGGACTACGTGGGAAAATCAATTTTCAGGTGATGGGGCATTATTAAAAGGAATTGATTTTGCTGACTCATTAAATGGTATTGCTGTGGGATTAAATCAGTTTATTCTTCGAACATCAGATGGAGGAAGTAATTGGACAATTCAATCTAGTGGCCATTCTGGTGGTTTTTATGGGGTCACATTTACCGACTCTATTTCAGCGATAGTGATTGGTCAAGGAGGTACAATATTAAAAACGACAGATGGTGGAACGGTTTGGGATAATCTGTTAAAAGGTTCGACAAGCACACTTCAAGGTGTTTCATTCATAGATATAGATACAGGAATAGTTGTTGGTGGTCGTCCTTTTCAGCCGGCGGATATTTTAAAGACAGTAGATGGCGGACTAAATTGGATCAGTCAGAATAGTGGAATTGATTTTGATCTGTTGGGGGTTTCATTTTGTAACGGACAAGATGGAATTGCTGTGGGAAGTAATTATAACTGTATTATTATTAGCACTTCTGATGGAGGTGCCACCTGGAATAATCAAAATCCAGGAACATATCATTGGCTGCATGCCATATCATTTCCAGATAGATACAACGCCACAGCCGTGGGAGAGGGTGGTACAATTCTCAGGACTTCCGATGGAGGGAATAATTGGTCGTTACAAGCAGGGGGGATAAATGAATTTTTCAGAGGAGTTTACTTTACGGATGCAAATACAGGGACTATTGTTGGCGGAAATGGAACAATTCTCAGAACCACTAATGGAGGGATCAATTGGATAAATCAATCTAAAGGTACGATCAACTCATTTATTGGAGTATTCTTCAGAGACACATATACAGGAACGATAGTGGGTCAGAATGGAAATATATTAAGAACAAACGATGGCGGTGATAATTGGTCCTATCAAAATAGTGGAACAAACCGCTATCTTTACGCGGTTTCCTTTAATGATCAAAATAATGGATTAGTTGTCGGTGAATACGGGACAATTCTTAGAACGACAAACGGAGGCATAAATTGGATTGCTCAACAGAGTGGGACTACTTATGACTTGTTTGGTGTCAGTTTTGTAAATCCTTATGAAGCTTATGTAATTGGAGAAAATGGCACTATTCTTAAAACCTTAAATGGTGGTTATTTACCTGTTGAGCTGCAGATATTCACAGTTAAAGTGGAAATAAATACTGTCTCACTAAATTGGACTACTAACAATGAGATTAACAATCATGGATTTGAAATACACAGAAAGAAGGAGGGCTTAGACTGGGTCATAATAGGATTTAAGGAAGGTAAAGGAACAACGACCGAACCACAATTATATTCATATACAGATAAAAACCTTCCTACCGGGAAATATTCCTACAGGCTGAAGCAGGTTGATTTTGATGGCACCTACAAATATTCTGATGTGGTTATAGTAGAGATTACTCCATCAGTATTTTCTTTATCCCAAAACTATCCCAATCCCTTCAACCC
>DJMM01000013.1 GCA_002435365.1 Ignavibacteriales bacterium UBA6490 | reverse complement strand
GCTCCAGAACAGGGGTTGCCATAATATCGGACTGGTATCTCCCACGCATTTTTCTCCCCAGATTATTAAAGCAATTTATATTGCAGCCGGGATGGGGCTGCAGCTGCCCCTAATCTATAATTCAAACGGTTATGATTCTGTTAATACACTGAAACTTTTTGACGGTATAATCGATATTTATCTGCCTGATTTCAAGTACGGTAATGATAATTACGGATTGTCCTATTCCAGGGCTCCCGGATATACTTCTGCGGCAAAAGCTGCCCTTAAGGAGATGCACCGGCAGGTGGGCAGTAAACTGATTTATGAGGATGAAGTTGCAGTTAGGGGAATGATAATCCGACATCTCATCCTGCCCAATGGTCTGGCAGAATCGGAAGAGGTTTTCCGGTTTATTTCTGAAGAATTAAGCAGCGAAATTCATGTTTCCCTGATGTCGCAGTACTTCCCGGCAAATAAAACCGACAAGGAAATCCTGCTCAGCCGGAAAATATCATATACAGAATATTTAAAAGCAGCAGGTCTGATGGAGAAGTATGGCCTGTATAACGGCTGGCAGCAGGAACTGGAAAGCAGCGATCACTACCGTCCCTATTTTAACGAGAACAGAGAAGAGCCTTTCATAAACCGGTAACCGGCACATAAAAATCCGCCCGGAACTTTACTGACTTACAAAGATCAATTACCATTTTTTGAAAATAAAAAAAACGGCCGCTATAATAAGCAGAAATCCCACCGCATAATTCCATTTGAATTCCTCCTTCAGGTACATAACGGAAAAGATGCTGAAAATGATAAGTGTAATTACTTCCTGGATTGTTTTTAGCTGTGCAGCGCTGAACTGCCCGTGACCTATCCGGTTGGCAGGTACCTGGAAAATATATTCGAAAAATGCTATTCCCCAGCTTGCCAGTATAACTATCCATATCGGCGAACTTTTAAACTTTAAATGACCGTACCATGCATAAGTCATAAATACATTTGAGACAGTAAGAAGGAGTATTGTTTTCATATATCCGGAATTATTGATTAATTTAGGCGCAAAAATACGAAAGCCGGATTAAATATGGTAACTTCAATCATCCCCGATAAGGAATTCAGAATTTTCGCAAAACATCTTGCAGAGGAAAGCGGAAAGATCATCCGTAAATACTGGCGGACCAAAATTTCAGTGGATACCAAAGCTGATGCTTCACCGGTTACAATAGCGGACAGGCTTGCCGAAGAAAAAATGAGAGAAATGATAAGCAGGGAATTTCCGGAGCACGGAATTGTCGGCGAGGAGTTCCCCTCTGTGAATGAAACTGCAGAGTATAAATGGATCCTTGACCCCATTGACGGCACCAAGAGCTTTATATGCGGCACCGTTACATTCGGAACCCTGATCGCACTTGTAAAAGATGATAAGCCGGTGCTCGGCGTTATTAACCAGCCTGTACTGCAGGAATTCCTTACCGGCGATAATGCTGCAGCTGAGCTGAACGGGGAGAAAGTTAAAGTGAGGAGCTGCGCTTCATTGAAAGATGCAGTTCTGCTTACTACAGATCACTTAAATATTAAAAAGTACCGCGACATCGGTAAATTCAATGACCTTACCGGCAAGGTTAAAATCTACAGGAACTGGGGCGACTGCTATGGCTATTACCTTCTCGCTACCGGCTTTGCAGATATAATGATAGATCCCATAATGTCAATATGGGATACCATGGCACTTATCCCGGTAATCAACGGTGCCGGCGGAATAATAACCGATTATTACGGGGGTGACCCGGTTAAAGGAAACAGCATAATTGCATCTGTCCCGGAGCTTCATAAAACTGTAACAGATTTTCTTATGTAAAATTCCTTTATAAAAATCCGCCCGAATAAATCCTTTCACAAATATTGTGCGGCTCTAGAGTACTTATATTCTTAATTAACAATTTTTTGCCATCCGATTTACATTATAATTTGATTTTGCTGTGAGACTGATCTGAATAAAATCTCATTCTGATCCAGGAAAAATGGGAATAGAATCGAATCAGACCCGGGTTAGATACAGGTTAGACCGGGATCAGGTGACCAATCAGTCATGGATCAAATCCTCAAAAAAAAGCTTTTAAGATTAATTGATTATCCGTCCCGGAAGGATACCCTATCTTTGGAACGATGGAATTTTTTCCCGTTTTGCGGAGCAGCTGATCAGCACCCCGAGTCTTCGCAGCCTGGTTTCCTCTTTTTTTGCATCCATAATCCACATAAAGCATATTTTTCTATAATAAGGCGCCTGGCTGCTGAAGAATCCCCATGCATCCGGTTCCTGCTTCAGTGCTGTCATCAATTTTTCATCCAGCATTACTTTATGCCGTTGGAACGAGTAGTTTTCGGATTTATCTTTCCTTCTCAGCTTATAAACGGTAAGACCGGCAGGTTTCATTAGTCCCTGTTTTATAAGCGCTTCCATTTTCTTTAAATTCACAGCGCTCCAGGTACTATCAGGATTGCGGGGTGTAAACCGTATCATATATGATTCAGTGCCGATCGATCTTCTTATCCCGTCGATCCAGCCATAGCATAGTGCAGCATCAACAGATTCCGGCCAGGTGATACTTTTTTTTCCGGTGGCCCGTTTGTAATATCCCACCCAGAGCTCTTTTTTCCGCGCATGATTTTTTTCGAACCATGCCATTAACTTATTTGTGCTGCTGAAAAAAACCGGATCCATAAATACAAGCCAGAATTATTTTTTTAACTGATGAAATTAGCGGTTAATAATTTATGAAGCAAACCGTAACCTGGGTGATCGCTCCGGGTATAAATTGCTGGCCTCTATTGGCAGGATACTTTTTAATAAGGTGATTATGGGAGTCAGATACTGTTTAAAAAAAGAAGGCACCTCCGGGGAGGTGCCTTCCTGACTAGCTTAAATAAAAAAAATTATTCGTTTACCTGTGCCATATATCTTTCAACCTCACGATAGGCTGTTGAGGTAGGATAGTTCTTTGTAATGGATTCAAGCATTTCCTTTGCTTTTTCGTTTTTACCTGCATTGAGGTAATTGATTCCTGCCTTAAGGATATAATCCGGATTCTGGGCATTATCCTCAGACATACGGGAAGCTCTGAAATAAAGATCTGCAGCTTCCTCATACTGATTTTTTGAAGCGAGGTAGCCGGCCTGACCCGCCAGTGCAGTTGCCCTGTAAAGATCCACATCGCCGCTATAGTCCTCATAATATTTATTAGCATCATCCCACTTGCCCAGAAAGCTGTATGCATTGGCAAGATAAATTTTTGCGTTTTCACCATTCTCGGTAGAGCCGTATTCATCCACTATCTTTTTCAGCCCCATAACATTGGTACCCTGTTTTCCTTCGATTGCCTCCAGGTACGAACCGGCATCATAAACAGGAATAACTCTTGCAAGCTGCAGGGCGGCGGCTTCATTATTCTGACGTTTATTATTGACATAAAAGAAAACCACGGCTGCAACGGCTATCAGAACGCCGGCATAAATGGTAATGGTGCGGCTGTTATCTTCTATGAAGCTGCGCATTTTATAATAAGAGGTAACAAGTTTATCTTCTTTAATCTCTTTTCTGGTTAATTTTTTCTTTTTAGCTAACATATAGACCTTTAAATAATTTACTTTTTTATTAAAAAATGCAAGACTGCAGCCTCACCGGGACCGGATACTACAGCCGTTTTGGTGCGCCCAGAAGGACTCGAACCCTCAGCCTTTGGAACCGGAATCCAACGTTCTGTCCAGTTGAACTATGGGCGCAGAATTTCAAGGTGTAAAGATACGAAAGAATTTATTCTTAAAAAGTGTAAAATTGGATATAGAATAAAGGTTTTGTGCAGCCAGGAAACAACAATGATCAGCAACCGCTGCAATGTATCGTTTCATTATGCACCTCAGTTATTAAATGTTGCAATAAAGCAACGAAAAATTGAAAAGATTTCAAAATAATGTAAAAATCTGGTAATAGCTGCTACGCTCCTAAATAAAAAATCCCTACCAACATCATCTGATAGGGATTAGAATCACTCTATTTATTTTTATTACTTCATCAGAATCATCTTCTTAGTTTTTACAAAATCACCGGCTCTCAGCTGATAGAAATAAACCCCGCTTGG
>DJMM01000010.1 GCA_002435365.1 Ignavibacteriales bacterium UBA6490 | reverse complement strand
GCAGGCACAGGTGAAGTAACTTTTTATGCAGAGAATCTTCCTGGTGGTGTTTACTTTTATAATTTCACGGCTGGTTCGTATTCACGAACGATGAAAATGGTTGTGTTGAAATAATAAGCTATCGTTTTAAAGAAACTGCGGGAAATTTTATATTATTACTTAACCGTTAGCTAAATAAGAATGTAATTATATTCTGCAATAAATAAATTAAACACATTGTACACTTGTTTCGCTGCAAGATAATAATAAAAACAAAAAGCCCTGGTTTGGCCAGAGCTATTTAATTTTATGAAGCCGGATTTACCTCAGCAAGGTCATCTTTCTTGTTGAAGTGAAATCACCGGCTTGCAGTCTGTACACATATACACCGCTGGCAAGTCTGCTGCCATCAAATATTACTGAATTTTCTCCTTCCCGTTTTATTCCATCGACAAGAATAGCAACCCTGCTTCCGTAAATATCAAAGACTTCCAATTTTACATTGCCGGTTTTCCTGATGTTGAAATTTATTTTTGTTAAAGGATTGAAAGGGTTGGGATAATTTTGATATAATTTGTAATCCGATGGTTCGCTTGTTTTTTCATTCACCGATACTGTACCAGTATCTTTTATAGCGATTAATGTTTTTGTGAATCCCGTGTAGTCCGCTGATCCGTGCACCCCTATATATAATGTACCATCTTTTGAGATAGCACCAGTGTTATCGACCTGCTTCTTATTCCATTCGAGAGGAAGTTTCCATTTCAGTTGTCCGTCTTTAGATATTGCATAATAATAATATCCGAATGTTGAACCTGCGTATATTGTTCCCATTGTATCGCATATTAAAGGCTGCCATATATCTTCCTGATAGCTGCCAATGTTTTCAAATATATACTTCCATCTGAATTTACCTTCATAATTCAGCGAATACATTGCCATTGGATAATATCCGATAAAAGTTGAATCAAAAGCAATAAAATACAAATTACCTTCATAGTCCATAGTTGGAGCCGAATAACTACCCGCAGGTCCTATTCCTTGTACTAAAAATTTCCACCGTTCATCTCCCTCTGATGACAATGAATAAAAATATTCAGGATTACCCATTGCGAGAAAATTAAGATTTCCTTCATTGTCAACTAATGGAGCTTTCTGCATTCTCCCGCATCTGAATTTCCATTTAATTGAGCCATCGTTTGGATCTAAAGCAAATAAATTTGAGTCTCTGCCTGCAATATAAATCGTCTGTCCATCAGGAGAAAAAACCGGTATTCTGGGATTAAAACCATTTTCATATTTTATATTCCAGTTAAAAGTACCATCAGGCTTTAATGAGTACAATCCTCCCAAGCCATTAGTAAAATAAATATTTCCGTCGAGATCAATATTTGGTACTACATTCTCAGGAATAGGCGCTGTTGTATAATATTTCCATTTTAATGTACCATCAGGATTGAGGGCATAAAAATACCGGTCAAGTGAACCGAAGTAAATTGTATTACCGGAATCTATCAGAATTCCAGACTGTGGAGGTCGGCTTGTTCCTGTCTTATATTGCCAGCGGAATTTACCATCTGCAGTGTATGAATAAAAATAATCGGATAATCCGAGGAAATAAGGATCCTGAAAGTAAGAACCAAAATACAGATTGTTATCTGACCCGATTACTGGACCTGAAAAGATTCCATCTTCCAGATCAGCAGTCCATATTATTGTAGGTGTCTGAGGACCTCTGTATGGTGATCGTCCTGTAAACTGAGGATCGTGTTTAATCATCGGCCAGTCTGATTTTGCAAGTGTAGGCCAGGGAATATCAACCTGCTGCTGTGAAAAAAGAACTGAGGGTATAAAAAGCAAAGAAACAACTATTTTTTTCATAATAATTTCCTTAGAATAAAAAGGAGAGATTACACTATTTAGGAATCTCTCCTGATTAGAAGTAATCACTTCTGCAACATTAGTTTGCGAGTTGCACTGTATATGCCGGCTTGAATCCTGCAGAGATAAATCCCGCTCGGAAGAGAAGAACCGTTAAATTCAACCGAATATTCACCAGCATTCTTGAATTCATTTACCAGAATTACCACCTCCCTCCCCAGGAGATCAAAAACTTTTATTGTTACAATATTGTCAGAAGGTATCTGCCAGTTTATCTTTGTAGAAGGATTGAATGGATTCGGATAATTTTGCATTAATTCAAATTTGGTTACAGAAGAGTTACCTTTTCCCCTATAATTAATCTTTCCCGGATCATTTCCGTTCACTAAAATCGTCGAAATATTTGTATAACCCGAGAATAAATTATTTGGTAAGGCAGTTTTTACTGCACGCACCTTATATTGAGCAGTATGATAATTTATAACAGGTAATGATAAGTCGTCATCAATTAAATTGTATCCGTATGCTGGATCCAGAATAACCCAATCTAAACCTCCGTCTTTTCTGGATACTTCATAATAACTTACTTCTGTTATTGCCCCATCGGTTGGATAAGGCCCCCAAACAGGCCAGGGATGTGTGTCGGTGGTTGCCATTCCCAGTGCATTATCCCAATAATCCTCAAACTCTGAAATATCCTGTTCATAATCAATTATTTCCCAGATTGTCTGATACGTGTAATTGATTGATTCTGTATCAAAATGATGAGTAAAAATGTCATTTTGCACATCATAGTCAAAATAGATATCACCATCTTTATTAGTTCTCCAGTCCATATAGAAAAAGGCCGTTTCAACATCGTTTTCAAATGCACTTATTCTATAAAGACCCATTGCAAAAGCTGGATTGTTTAGACCAGCATTTACATCTAAAATATGATCAAAGTATACAGTAAAAACAGGACTTGTTGCATTATTTGAAACATAACCATAATCTTGAGTCAGCTCATAATTTTCATCCCACCTGGGACTTGCTGCTGTCAGCGTAAAGGTGACATTCCAGGAGGTTCCCTGGTTAGTTAAAGTTAAGATTAGTTCGCCATCGTGTTCTGGTTGAGGAAAAATTAAAATTGTAAAAAAAAAGAATAAGGATAAAGTTTTCATTTTTTACTCCAAAGTTAAAAAATATTAACTATTTTTGGAGCAGAATAACGTGAGTCCTACTTATAGTTATTCTGCAAAACAGGAGATAGCGTTGCCGCGCTATCTCCGCTTATATTAAAATTTATCTAAATAATATCATTTTTCTTGTTTGCCTTTGACCTCCTATTCTTAATTCATAAAAATAAACTCCGCTGGGTAAACCTCTTGCATTGAACTCAATTGAGTATAAACCAGGAAGTTTTTCCTCCTTTACTAATAAAGCTACCTCCTTTCCAAGTATATTATAAACTCTTAAATCGATAAAATCTGTTTTAATAATTTCATATTGAATTGTGGTCATTGGATTAAAGGGATTGGGGTAGTTCTGATAAAGAAAAAAATTGTTAACTGGTTTTATTTCATCATCAACACCCACCACCATATTAGTGTCTCCATATACTATTCCATCTAAATAACAGCCAAGCAGAGTTGATAATATCCATCCAGCTTCATTTTCTCCCATTAGTCCAAATTCATCAGTCCATGCCTGATCAAAACCCCATAATCCTGAACTGTCTGTAATGGTTATAAATTTTACTGTTACATCTTTCCCCCATATGTTCAGAGCAAGAGTATCCATGACCGTATAATATATCAAGGGATAAACACCCCCCTTATATGAAGACCAGGAATCTCCAACTTTTAAGTTATTCTTATAGTATATTGCTTCATGATTCGGTTCAGGATAATCTTCGCCCAACCTTCTTACATAAGATTCATCTTTAATTAATCTCATTAGGGCAGGATTAGAGGGATATTCAGAATCAATTATAATGTAATACCTTAATGAGTCATTAATTATTAATGAATCACTTACAATTGTATATTTTTTTCTTGGTATATGCAGTTCTTTATAAACCCAAAAATTTCCTTCCTTTAACGGGACCATACCCAGTTCATATTGGGAAAATATTTCTAAATTATAAACTGTAAAAAGAAAACAGATAAAGAAAATCTTCTTGATGAAGTTATGATGCGGGCTTAAAAAATTAAATAGATCGGACAAGGAGAATTGATATTTTACCCTGTATATTAAGAAACCATTCACAGAAGCACCTCCTGAATAGTTAAAAATACAGACATAAAAATATAGAAAGAAAGTATTCTAAAATCAATTATTTAATAAAAATTTGAATTGGATCATAATATAAATGTCTGATTTTTTGATCAGATTAAATGTAAGAATATATTGTAAATTATTGCCTTCAAAAAACTTAGGGTTTTGTTTAAATTAGATTTAAAGTTTACATCTATCCTGAAGATTAGGTTTGTTATAAAATTAAGAAATAAATAATATTTAAATTATTGGATTAGTGCCACCGCAAATCCGTATAAAACAGTAATGAGATCACTAATCTCTCCCGAAAGGCTATTTTTCAGATTTGCTATTATCTTCAGTTAAATATATTAAATTAAAAAAAATCCGTTTGTTTGAATTTTATTCTTGAAGAAATTGGAAAAACCTTTTTATATTTGTCCTTAATTTTAACTAAAAATGAAACACTATAACTTCTTACGATCAGAAGGAGAATATTATGTCTGAACAGAAACCGTTCGTACCCTTCGTTTCTCCGCAGACCAATATGGCTGAATTTACTATTCGTGCATTGGTTATCGGATTAATCATGTGTGTGGTCCTCGGAGCGGCAAATGCCTACCTTGGATTAAAAGCGGGTATGACAATAGCGGCAACTTATCCGGCAGCTGTAATCGGTATGGCTGTTTTAAGAATTTTTAAGGGATCCATCCTTGAAGAAAACTTCGCACGTACCGTAGGTTCAATCGGTGAATCTATTGCGGCAGGTGCTATCTTTACAATTCCTGCTTTCATGATTGCCGGGGTATGGACAGAGTTTTTTACCTGGCAGCATTACTTTGAAGCCACAGCAATTATGTTCGTAGGCGGTGTAGTGGGTATTATGTTTGTATCGATCCTTCGCCGGGTAATGGTGGAAGACCGCGAACTTCCTTTCCCGGAATCGGTTGCAGCCTCCGAAATCCATAAAGCCGGAAGATCAGGGAAGAGCGGAGCGAAATTCCTCTTTTGGGCCATGGGTCTCGGTGCTCTTATTCAGATATTAAAACAGGTTCAGTTTTTTGCTGCAGCCTGGGAAAAATTTGTCCCTTTTGCTCAGAAGAAAATTACGGTTGCCACAGGTGCCAGTGTTGAAGCAAGCGGAGGAGCGCTGCTGAGTACTCCTGGCGTAAGTCCTGCCTATATGGGTGTCGGCTATATTATCGGACCAACCCTCGCAGCCCTGAACTTTACAGGCGGACTTTTAGCATGGGGATTGTTCGTGCCGCTGCTGCTTTACTTTATGGGTCCTGAACTTCTCGCTTCACTTCAGGCTAACGGAGTAACCGAGGTTACAAATGAAACATGGATCGGTTTGGCAAATAATGTATGGCGTTCAATTGTTCGTCCTATTGCCATCGGCGGAATGTTGATGAGTGCAGGTTACACTTTATATAAGATGAGAAAAAGTCTTGGCGCAGGTCTCAGCAGAGCAATCGGCGATGTAAGGAAAGCTGCTGCCGGCGGATCTGAAACTGTTGACCGCACCGAAAAAGATATGAATTTTAAATGGGTGTTCATCGGCATAGTTCTTTCTGCAATTGCCACTTTTATTATATATAACTATTTCTCAGGTGATTTTTCTGCAGCTTTAGTGGCAACCCTGGTTATGATAGTAGCCGGATTTTTCTTTGCTGCTGTGTCAGGATACCTGGTCGGACTTATAGGTTCATCAAATAACCCGGTCAGTGGACTTACTATTTCAACATTAATTATCGCTGCACTTCTTATGGTAGCTCTTGGAGTAAAAGGAACTGCCGGAATTGCCGCAGTGCTCGGCGTTGCAGCAGTAATCTGCGTTGCCGCAGCAGTTGCAGGTGAGATGCTTCAAGATCTGAAAGTAGGACACCTGCTCGGCGGTACCCCCTGGAAAATGCAGGTCGGAGACCTTTTCGGTGTTCTGCTGGCATCGGCAGTTATGTTTTTCCCTCTGCTTATTCTGCACCAGGGAGATATAAATACAGGAGGAACCGGTCTGGGAGGCAGAGCTTATCCTGCACCGCAAGCCAGCTTAATGGCCATCCTGGCTACCGGGATTGTAGGCGGAGACATGGCGTGGCCGTTAATTATTGTGGGTATGGTAATGGCTATTGGCTTCATACTTGTAAAAGTAAAAAGTCCTATGCTTGTTTGCGTGGGAATGTACCTGCCGCTAGAGACATCATTCGCAATTTTCGTCGGCGGTCTTATTAAAGGAATTCTGGATAAAGTATCTGCACGCCGCAAATTTAACGAGGCGCAGAAAGCACGTTCTGAAAATAACGGTGTACTGCTGGCATCGGGACTTATTGCCGGAGAAGCATTGATCGGACTTCTGTTTGCATTCTTTGCAGTGGTTGAGTGGGAAACACCTGTAATTTTTGAGGATCCCTCATTCCTGGTAAGTCTACTTGTATTTGTAGTGATTGGATATATACTGGTGAAAGTTCCTGTTGCAAATGCAGGAAAGCCGGATGAACCTGCTCCGCCGTCTGCAGTGTTCTAAAAAGAATATTTAACCTGAATGAGGTTGTGGGGTCACAACCTCATTCTGTTTTTTTTAATAATAAATTATCTGGGAATAATGATTTAACAGGGGATAAAGTATAAAGATATTATGAGTCCTTTCAAACGCAGAAAATTAAAAGATGATGTAAATCTCCTTGATTTAACGCCTTTTCATGTATATTCACATGTCCTTGAGGAAAATGGTCTGGTATCCGTCCTGGTACCCCGTTTTCAGAATAAAATTTTGGTTAAATATTTATCGCCGCGCCTTAAAGACCCCAATGTTAAGGCTAAATTTGATGAATTTGGTTCAAGTGCCTGGCTGGAAATGGACGGGATGAAAAATGTGGCCGCGATATCAAATGCACTGTTAAAAAAACATGGCGAGAAAATAGAACCTGTTTATGAAAGAGTTTCAAAATTTATTAACCAGTTATATATGTACAAATTTATTAATTTCAATGAAATGAAAGGAGAAGAGAATGGGTGAAGTATTAGGTCATCTAAAACCTTCTTTAGTATGGAAACATTTTGAAGAACTGTGTAAATATCCGCGCTGCAGCAAGCAGGAGGAAAAAGTTGCAGCCTACGTCAAGTCGTTCGGTCAGAAAATTAATCTCGAAACTTTCACCGACAGCTTTGGAAATGTAATTATCAGAAAACCTGCAACTCCCGGGAAAGAAAATCTTAAAACTGTTGTTCTGCAGGGTCATCTTGATATGGTCTGTGAAAAGAACAGGGACGTTCAGCATGATTTCGATAAAGATCCGATCCAGCCCTATATCGACGGCGGGTGGGTAAAAGCAAAAGGCACTACACTCGGAGCAGATAATGGTATAGGCGTAGCTGCAGCTCTTGCTGTTCTTGAAGATAATGAAATCGAGCATGGACCAATTGAGTGCCTGTTTACACTTGATGAGGAAACCGGGCTTACGGGCGCTTCAAGTCTTAGCAGCGACGTCCTTAAAGCAGATATCCTTATTAATATGGATTCGGAAGAGGAAGGTTCGCTGTATATCGGCTGTGCAGGAGGTAAAAATACTCAGGCTGTTTTTACATTCCGTCCGCAGGCTGTTAGCGATAAATACACTTCGCTGGAGGTTAAAGTTGCCGGTTTAAAGGGTGGACACTCCGGACTCGAAATTCACTCCGGTCTTGGCAATGCTGTTAAAATCCTGGTAAGATTATTATGGAAATCTGCTAAGGATTTCAAACTAAAATTAGCGCATATTGAAGGCGGAAATAAACATAATGCCATACCAAGAGAAGCATTTGCGGTTGTCGCGCTGCCTAAAGAAAACAAAAAAGCATTCCTTGCTTTTGTGGAAAACTTTAATGCAACAGTAAAAGCCGAGCTTGCTACAATGGAGCCTAACCTGATGGTTACTGCCGACAAGTACAAAAAAGTTGCTAAGGCAATGGACGGCAAAATCCAGGAAAAGATCCTCAATGCACTTTATGCCGTACCCCATGGAGTAATTAAAATGTCTGCCGATATTCCGGAGCTTGTTGAAACATCCACAAATCTGGCGGTTGTAAATACCAAAGGAAATAAAGTGAATGTTGTGACCAGCCAGAGAAGTTCGGTAGCCAGCGAAATTGCAGACATTGTCGATATGGTTGCTTCCGTATTTAGACTTGCCGATGCCGAATTAACTTTTGCCGACGGCTATCCGGGATGGAAACCAAATGTAAACTCCGAAATCCTCGGCGTCTTTAAGGATATGTATAAAAACCTTTACGGCAGGGAGCCTGAAGTAAAAGCAATCCATGCCGGGCTGGAATGCGGAATAATCAATGAAAAATATCCGGATATGGATATGATTTCATTCGGACCTACAATGTTCGGTGTTCACTCCCCGGATGAGAAACTTAAGATCGATACGATCCCGCTTTTCTGGGAGCAGCTTACTACTGCACTGAAAAATATTCCGGCTAAATAGTTAACTGTTCAATATTCTGAATATTAAGGCTGCATTCCGCAGCCTTTTTTTATCGTTCCACTGAATTTTTAAATGATCGAGCGGAAGATTGAATGATTGACTGATTGGGAATATTATTCCTAACTCATTAACACCTGACTTTAGTCAGGTGAGAAGAGGATAATCTTCTAATTAAATGTATTATTACAATTAATTAGCCCCCACATTTATGTGGGGGTTAATGGAATATATCAAATATTTCAGGGCTTTAGCCCTTGCGGATGTTTCATTGTCTGAACCAGGATTCACACGATTCACCGGATTTCCAGGATTATGATTTAACATATTTTTGTAATGCTTCATATGGAAATGGAAATCCCTTATAGAGCCTGTTTCCATTTCCAAAATGATTTTGTCTGAACCACGATTTACAGTCCGTCAGCTGACGGATAACAGGATTAGCAGGATTATTGCATAACTGATTTTCTTTGACTTAGAATAATTTACTTCTTAAATTATTCCACAATAATTAACGGGAGTTTTCCTGTGGTTAAGGTTCACCGAAAAAGGTTTCATCAATCCCCGAAGGGGCAAGCATCCAATCAAGCAATCATCCAAACATTCAATAAATCAATCAATCCGCCATGAACAGAATTAAAATAACATTCCTTGCAATACTTTTATTAACACAGGTTAATTTTTCTGAAGTGAGGTACGTAAGCAAAACCGGCAGCAGCACCCCGCCGTATTTGTCCTGGGAAACCGCAAGCGACAGTATCCAGGAATGCATCAATATCTCCAACTTTGGTGATACAATTTATGTGGGGAATGGAGTGTATAAGGAAAAAGTAGTTATGATACCGGGACTGGCATTGATTGGGGCTGGGATGGATAGCTGTGTTATTGATTTGAGTGATTTCACATCATT
Organism: Ignavibacteriales bacterium UBA6490; assembly: GCA_002435365.1. Classification (GTDB taxonomy): domain Bacteria; phylum Bacteroidota; class Ignavibacteria; order Ignavibacteriales; family Ignavibacteriaceae; genus UBA6490. The sequence continues at coordinate 19,304 of DJMM01000010.1, read as the reverse complement.
TATATATGCAGTTGAGATGAAAGATAGTTGTTTATTCGAGAAGTTTAAATTAAAACTTCAGTATAGTGGAGTGGGTGTTTATATGAGTTTTACAGATTCAGTAAAGAGTTGTATTGTACGATACAATGATATATCGTATGCCTCCCATGGAATAAGTATCACAGAAGGACAGGTTAAGCATAACTTTATTAATAAATCTAATCGCGCAGTCTCTTGTGTTGTATTCGACGAATCACATCAATATCTCGCTTTTATAGATTCCAACTTTATTTCTTATGATTTTATTGGAATTCAAGTTGGAGAACAGACTATTGTATATGCCACTAATAATATTTTCAAAATCGAAGGAGAATTTGATACTGATGGTGAAATACTTTATAATGCATTGTCAGGTTCTTCCACTCCAAATTTCAGCAATAATGTAATAGTAAAACCCAAATACGATCTGTACTACAGAACCGGTATCAGTAATTCCTACCCGGGCAATTTCACCAACAATTTATTTCTTGCAAAGTTCAAGAATGTATTCTACAGTGTACCTGTAACCATAAAGAATAATAATATAATCGGAAGCCAGAATGCAGTCTATGGAGGCGGAAGTGATGTAAAATATAATAATTTCTGGAAGGTCAGCAGCTATCCTTCAGACAGCACAAATATTTCCGCTGATCCCATGTTTGTAAATGATACATCTGATTTCCACCTTCAGATGTACTCCCCGCTGATCGATGCAGGTGACCCAACTATTCTTGATGAAGATGGCAGCCGAAGTGATATCGGTCTGTATGGAGGACCATTAGGTCATTCTTATAAATATGAGGATTTACCCCCCAGAACTCCTGGTAATTTTACCGCGGTAAGGGATTCGGAGTACATTCATTTCAGGTGGAACCGGAACACGGAAGCAGATTTTGGAGATTACAGGTTATACCGGGATACTGCTGCAGGATTTAATATTGACACCAGCAGACTGATAGCCTCTCCCAGAGACACCTTTTATACAGATATTGTACCTGGAAACGTTAAAGTACTATATTATAAATTAACCTCAATTGATAAACAGGAGAATGAATCGGAACCGGGAGAGGAAATAGCCGTAATTATCATAGGGATAAACGACTACTGGGTGCTGACCAGTGATTATTATTTGTACCAGAACTATCCCAACCCGTTCAATCCATCCACAAAGATCGGTTACAGATTAAGCAGGAGAGGCTATGTGAAGATGTATGTATATGACATCACCGGTTCGGTTATTGCTGTTCTTGTAAACGAGGAAAAAGAACCCGGGTATTATGAGGCAGAATATACAGCCGGGGATATCTCCAGCGGGATTTATCTGTGTAAAATAGATATTACTGATTCAGAAAAAAGAATACCGGTTTACACCGGGATAAAAAAGATGATCTATATAAAATAAAAGCAAAAAAAGTGCAGATAAAAGAGGCATATAAAACCAAAGGTATATTAAGTACCTGGTAGTTAGACTCAAATAAATCAGGAGCAAAAATATGAAAAAGGGTAAGGAAGTATTTATTCTGATGTTATTGTTTTCCTGCCTGTCATCAGCCCAGCAGCAGGATAAATTTGTTATCGGGGCCTATATGCATAACACACCCTGGCCTCGTGATGGTTATTTTATGCCCCACGATTCATCCTTATTTAGTCTGTGGAGAGCACATGCGCTTGGCATAAATACAGCAATGGTTTATGTCCGGCAGCCATATAGCGATAATGATATAAATTATATAGGTCCTTACACCGGGGTACTTCTATCAAATATGGATAGTCTTCGGAGTTTCCGGAATGTAGTTGCAATGAACACATTTGCATCCCATGGTGTACTGGATGGTGCGGAGACAGAATTCATCAGAAATTTTGATTATGTATTTTTCTACAGCGGGGCCTATTATTCCAGGTGGGATGCAACCCAGGAAATAGTATACCTGGGAACCTTGGGTCTTAAACATGATTACGGATACAGAAAGACAATAGGGGGTAAAGTATACTGGTCGACTCACGATGAGTATGGCAATCCACCTGAGGTTCCGGATGGAGAGCCATGGTTTGTAAGAGGACCGAATTATCTTCAGGAGACAAGGTACAGGGGATCGTGGACGAATAATCCACAGGAAACTGATCTTCAGACCTATGAGGTTAATTTCCATCTGAAATTAGGAGCCGAGCCAATACCTGAAGAAATGGACGATCCTGTATGTCAAATCCTGGTTTATGTAAAATATAAAACGGGAGAAAATATTCTTCAGGATTCACTGATCTCAAGTGACTTGACAGCCGGAGATATTTGGACGAGTGAGAATGGTAATAAACTGAGGTATAATTATGCAGATTTCTGCCGGAATGCCTTTAAGTTAACTGATGCGGTATATTGTCCTGAGGGAAAGGAGCTTATCGATGTTGAATTCAGAGTACAATATTATGATACCGGACATGAACTTTTAATAGATTATATCGAAGTGTATGATATTGATATTTGGTTTAATAGACTATATTATGAAGTTGATAAAAACCAAGCCCGCGAAAAAATAGCCAATTACTTAAATAAATTCAGAACTGCAAATCCGCAGTTTTATGAGAATAACCTTAAGTATATCTTCAGTGTCGATGAGCCGCACAGTGTAGACTGCCTGATACCTCAAGGATTTGTGCAGAGTGTGCTTGAATCGATAAAAGATGCCTGGGGATATGGACCAACCCTATTAACACACCTGTACCCTGAATGGGATGGTTACAGAAATGAAGCAGCTGTACTACCGCCATGGGTTGAAGAAATCAAGCCGAAACCGCTGAATTTTTATTACGCTCCCTATGGATATGATATCTCGACCCAGGTCGGATTGAATGTATTTAAAAATATTTTCAAGTGTGTATATGAAGCCAACAGCAAAAACGGACTGATGGAAGATTTTTATTATACAATCCAGCTATGGGATCTGGAGAATCACTGGCTGCACTGGAGACAGCCCAATCCTGAAGAATTAAATGCAGGGGTGATGCTTGCACTGTCCCATGGAGCAAAAGGTATTTTTTATGAACCGTTCTATGACAATGAAGATGGAGATGGAGGCTTATTAGAATACGATTCACAAGGACTTTATGAACCAAAAGCTATCGGCATACATGTGAGGGATCATATAAACCCAAGATTAAGCGGTACGTTAGGTAATACATTATTGAAACTAAAATACACCGGACAGGACATCTGCCTCAGAAAGGGAGCTGAAGTAAGTTGTGGGGAGAATAATTACTATGATTATCTGAAATTATATGATTCATCGGTAGACACATGTGATTTTAATGCTGCTTTCCTTAAAGATACTCTTGATCAGGATAATAACTATTTTATGGTCGTAAACTCATTTTGCAGGTCCAGCAGAGAGCTGAGAATGGAATTAGATTTCAGTAATTCCAGTTACAATAATCTAAAGGTAAAAAATGTTGAGGGAGGGCTGGATACTACTTTTTACAGCCATAACGAAGATTCAATCGACTATAATTTTCCACCCGGGGAAGGATACCTGTTTCAGGTTTCACCTGTTGTAAAATACGGGGGTAAGCTGTTATTTAATGAAACAATCTCAGCAGCAGTTGAGCTGAACGACAATCTTATCATTTACTCCAATGCCGCACTTACGGTTACCGGGACGTATAANNGGCGGAGCAATAATAAATAACGGAACCATGACCACAGCAAACAACGCAGAGCTAAAGTTCTCAGAGGGCATCTGCTTAAGGAATAACAGTTATCTTAATGCCTCAGGCACACTGTTTTCAGCATTGTCGAACAGCTGGGGAGGAATTTATTTTGCAGCGAACAGCAGCGGAATGATAAACAGCAGTACAGTTGAGAAAGTCACAGCCCCCGGAGGAGCAGCCATAACCATAAATGATGCCTCTCCAACTGTAAGATATACAACCATTCAGAACTGCTGGAATGGAATCAATATTCATGAAGAATCAGAACCGGTAATCTTAGGTAATATTATTCTTAATACTGCGGAAAATGGCATATATGTGGAAAACTCCCATCCATATATAGGAGTCAATACAATTGAAGGGGGAGACAGCAGCGCTGCGGTCAGATGCTATAATGCCTCACCCTGGTTTATTAGTGCAGAGACCTGGGAAGAAGGAGGGAACACTCTCAGGAATGGTTATTATGGAGTATATGCTTATAATAATAGTACAGTATATATGGGAGACATATGGGAATTTTATCATCTGAACAGGATAATCGATAACACATACTATGCTTATGCAGGAAACAGTTCGGTAATATATGCACAGCTAGACTGGTGGGGAACAGATAAACCGGAGGAAAGCCTGTTCATTACAGGGGGAGAATCCTTTATTTACTACGATCCATATTTAACTGAAGATCCGTTGGAAGGATTTCTTCAGGAAGGTGAGGGTAATTATTCACTTCTGAGCGGACAACTGATTACAGCAAAAAAGCTGGTAAGCGACAGCAGTTACCAGCAGGCAGCAGAGATATATAAAGCAATAGTTACGAATTATCCTGATTCAGCGCAGGCAGTAATTGCCCTTACGGAACTGCAGGGAAGTCTACGGAAGAACAAATGACAGCACACAGCTTGGTTTTATAGCCCAGTTATCAGACAGCAGTGGTAATCACCCATTAAAGAAACATGCCCTGGAGACACTCTCCGGGATATACATAAGGAAGAAGAATTACCCCTCTGCGCAGGCAATCAACAATTATCTTATTCACAATTATTCGAACACCAGGTATGAAAGAACTGGAAGAAGGAACAAATTCTACACACATTTTGCAAAGAAAGAGTTTCAGGATGCCAGGGAGGAGCTGGAGACAATAAAGTCAAAATATGAGCAGGATGATCAGATANNTATCCTTGCAGAATTATCCCAATCCGTTCAATCCATCGACAACAATAAGATTTTACATAGAGGAGAGGGGAAAAGTTAATTTAACTATTTATGATATCCTTGGAAGGAGAGTAAAAACCCTGGTAAACGAGATAAGAGAGCCGGGAGAATATGAAGTAAGTTTCAATGCATCCAATCTTGCCAGCGGGGTGTACATATACAGGTTACAATCAAATGAGCAGGTACTGACAAGGAAGTTCATACTGATAAAATAGTTTAACAAGGGGGTCATGGAGGACATTCAAAAAGCCCTGCCATTCAGCATCGGATTTATCCGATGCATAAAAGGATCCCCTTGGGGAAGACAACCGTTTCAACGGTTTACCAACATAAGCAAACGGTTAAAACCGTTATATAAAGTGTGGTGGGATTTCCGTACCCCGCGATAAATCGCGGGGAGAATGTGACGGTTTTTTTAGTCCGTACATTTATGTGCCGGTTAAATTCAATGTCTGAACCACGATTCGCAGAAACCCGGTGGCTGAGTGATCCGGCAGCTGCCGGATTGTATCGAAGCCACCGGATAAAAAGAATATCCACTCTATCGGTCACTTCGATACGACCTGCCCGCCTCTGGCGGGTTCTCCTGCGGGGAACACTCAGTGACCGGGGATTTCAGTCAGTCAATCATCCAATCATTCAATCTTTCTTAAATAAACAGATGCTATTTGAGTTAAATCGGCCTGCAGACCAGGCATTCATTCGTCTCTCCTCCGCCATTGTTCCGGCATTTTGGCTGGGATAGCCGGAGGACCGCCGGTAGATCCCCGGCTCAACCCCGGAGGACCACCCCAATCAGAACCTATTGGTAAATCCCCCTGCCACCTTTGTTAAAGGGGGAATTTAAAATTATTTCAAACTTTGAACTTTGAACCTGCCGAAAGTCTGCAATAGTTCTGTCCCTGTTATGTTAATAGTCAAGACCAGTCAGGCAATTCCCACAAAATATTTTTTACAAAAGAGTTAGTTTAATAAAAATGAACCTGTTATAAACAGTCATCCTGTTAAAGGAGCCGCAAGATATATATTATATTATTAAGTGTGTGCCGTAATCTACGGAAAATCCTCTGGGGACAAGGGACAGGAAACGGTCAGCACTAAAAAATTTTTTATTCAACCAATTCTTCATTTATTTCAGCCTTTAAGCAACAGAAAGCACATAATCTTCATCCTTCTGCCATACATGCATTATTCTGCTTAATAGTTTTTTTGCTATTCTTATTATTGCTCTTTGTTTGGGCATCCGTTTTACCAACTCTAAATACTTCAGTGTCAACGAAGGATCTACTTGTATCGCCCGCCAGGCAGATTCAATTAGCATACTCCTTAAATAACGGTTATGACGAAGAGTTACTCCAAGTTCATTCTCTTCTTCTCCGGATGAATCTGTATCCGGTATAAATCCTATAAAACAGTTTAGTTTTTCAATCTTTGAAAATCTGTTTATATCCATTATCTCTGTATACAAACTTATTGCTGTTATAAATCCAATTCCCGGTACACTTAGTAAATGCTTCATTATTTCATTTGTTTTCTCATCTGCTGCTGAAAGTCTTCGGAGGTCATATATTATATTAGCTAACTCTCCTCTCAGTTATTTCAAATTATCCAATAATTTGCTTAATGTTATCTTGGCTGACTCTTCCGGTATTGTTATCTCCTCCAGGTATGCTATAAATCTTTTACTCCAATGTTTCGTTTCATAATTCTCAGGAAATGGAGTCCCCAAGAAACTCAAAAGAGCTTTTATCCGGTTTTTTATCCTGGTCTGGTCCTTTGTCAACTGTGTACGTAATCGTGACAAACTCCTTAAAGCTTCCTGATTTTCTGTTGGTATATAAATAGCCTCAAGACTGTTTTTACTGAGCTCTCTTGCCAGCTTTGATGCATCCACTGGATCTGTCCTTCTTCTTCTTTCTTTATCCCTTGTTGGAACATCAGCCGGGCTTACAACTATGTTTTCGATTCCTGCTCTCCTTAATTGACGGTCTATCCAATATCCGCAATATCCTGCTTCATAAACACTCTTGTATTTTGCTCCCTGATAGTTCCTGTGTAAATATCCCGCAAGTTCTTTTACTCCGGGATTCATTGATAGCCTTTTAATTATTATCCCTTCACACATTATTTTTATTACCCAACTGCGCTTATGAACATCCATTCCGATGTAAAGTACTTGCCCACTAAAGTTTAGTTTTGTATTTTTCATCTGGCATCCTTTGCTGTTGATTTTTAATCTAAATAGAAAATAATTCAATTATTAAATTATCTATTTTGCAGAAAGGATGCCTTTTTTATTTACTATTAAACATAATATCTACGGGGCAGGTATAATTTTAATCTGTGCAGGTTAATCAATCAATCAACCATTCAATCGATAAATCAAATTATAATAATAATCCTTGAAATCTTGCTAATCCTGAGAATCCTGGTTCAGATTTGTTTATCTTAACAAAACCATTTTTCTTGTTGAAATGAAATCACCGGTTTGCAGTCTGTACACATATACACCGCTTGCAAGTCTGCTGCCATCAAACACCATTGAATATTCACCTTCCTGTTTTATTCCATCAACAAGAATTGCAACTCTGCTTCCGTAAATATCAAAGACTTCTAATTTTACGTTGCCAGCTTTCTTAATGTTGAAATTTATTTTTGTTGAAGGATTAAAAGGATTGGGATAATTTTGTTCAAGTGAAAAGTCGAAAGCAAATTCATTATTTTCCCTTACTCCGGTGATATTCCCATAAGTTATTCCATTTATTATTGCTCCTTCCAACTTATAATCCCCATCATCACACCTCCATTCGCGAACCATTCCTACTCCTTTAGCTATAGTTGTAGGACAGGGAAGTCCAAATGGAAGATTTATTGTATCTCCATTAAGTATTGCTGCATAAATTGTATGCTTGGTTTCGATCTCTTTACTAAATATGTCATAGTATAAATTATATGTCAGGCAAGATCTTAATACCGAGTCTCCAAAATTGCATACATGCCAGTAAACGGAATCAGTTATAATAAAATCATAAAAGACAAATTCTCTTTCGGGACATCTTGTTGTATCCTTAATAAATCTATATATTTTATTATTCTCTGCCCTGAAATAAATATATCTTGGATCCCAAATCCCTGTCAAACTTTTTTCTTTTATTTCCTTATAAACTTTTCCGTTTGGCATAAGAGTATCTTTAGTTATTGTCTGATAGAAACCTACCCATCCCTGGTAAATATCTAAAAACCAGTACTCCCAGTAATTTCCAATATTCACAGGATAATATTCAAGAGTATCCTGAGCATTTGACTGACTTATCAGCAATAATAAAAAAATAACAAATTTTGTTGTTCGGGAAAGAAAGTAGTTTTTCATGATAAAACCTGTATTTCTGAGAGTTCATCTATATAATATATAAAATGAACTCTCATATTTTAACCTTTTTTAATTACTGACGATTATTTTATTAAATTCATTTTCTTAAATTGAAGAAAATCATTTACTTGCATTGAATAAAAATAAATACCACTCGATAAATTATCACCATTAAATTCAACCTTATAATTACCTGCTTCCTTATAATCATTTTCTAAAAGAAATAACTCATTACCAAGAACATCAAAAATTTTTATCTTTACAAGTCCATTCTCTTTTAGCTGATATTTAATTATGGTAACAGGATTAAATGGATTAGGATAATTATCATATAAGAGATAATCATCGGGTTTATCCTCTGGTGAATTACCAATTTTCTCTGGTGAAGCACCTGATACTGTTTCAATTACTGAGTCACTGGGTCCTGATATCAAATTCTGTGCATCAACTGCCTTAACCCTGTAACGTACATTATGGTGATGTATACCGCCATAGGTCTCAAACATATCTAAATAGGAGTTCGTAGTTGATGTACTTAAAAATTGCCATCCATATTCAGTGGTAACATATTTTTCTACAATGTAGAATGAGAGGTCTTCTTCTATATTTTGCTGCCATTGTAATAATGGGTGATTTACCCAGGTGTCTGGTCCTACCCTTAGATTCTGAGGCTTGGATGGATACATAGCTACTACTGCATTATGCCCAGCCCTGATATCTAAATTATATTCTTTTGTTGTACTATTATAACCAAGAATCTGAAATCCAACTTCTGTTGGAGTAGATGAGTTATAGTAGTAGGCTGCCGGATTACTAAATCTGTTAAAAACCTGATTATAATTTAATCTAAAAAAATCATCATAGTCACCAAGCTGATCATTACTATTATAGTTAGCTCCCGATATATTCGGAAAATCAGAATGTTTCAAACATACATAATCATTATAGGGTATTCCACCAACAGTAATTGCAATATCTGAGCGTTCATTAAACCCACCAAATCTTACGGCCCAATCTTTGTAAAACAAATCATCGCTTCTGTCTGAGGGTGTTTCCTCACCTTGTAACAATTTAAAATTCCATTTACCATCAGCACATTCAATATTTATCCTGGTTGCACAGGGAAATTGAAAATTCTGATCCTCAACATGAAAAACAAGTAATCCATGATATAATATATGTTCCGGGTAGAATCTTTCCCAAACTATAAACGGATTAGCAGTTGGATAAGCAGCTACTGAGTGATAGTTTTCAATAAAGTAAAATTCTTTTAACCAACCTGTTTGTTCATCATATTGTAATGGGATGATAATTGCTTCATTTTTAACGTGAGTATCATTCAGGTTTAGATTTGTTGAATAATCAATGATTTCTGGTTGCAACCACCCCAATCGATACCTTTCATATCCACCTAATCCCCCAGCATTGACTGCACACATTAAAGCAAATGAGTTTACTAATCCTCTATTTTTTTCATTAGGGAAACAATAAGGTGAGCGGGAATATCCATCAAAATGCCCCGTGCAATTATCTCCACTAAATAAGTAATGAATATATTCATGAGCTGGATTAAAAACAGACTTTGGGAGGGAACCATTTAAGGCATTAAAAGTCATTGTTCCTGAACTGGAAATAACATCAACATCATCATCACTATGCCACGCACTAATATATGGTGACCATAATGGCATATAACCCCCCGCACCAATATCTAAACTTGCGTCTCGCCATATAAAAAAAATCTGATCGACCTTACCATCTCCATTACCAGGTTTATATTCATGTTGATATAGAGTTCCATTTTGAACGAATTCCCAATTATCATAATTCTTAAAATTGACTCCTTGTGCATCTAGTTTGGATAAGACATGGATTGTAACCTCGTAGTCATTGTCATAAGATGATCTTGGTTCATCAGTCGTTATGTAATATACATCCCCTATTACCCTGAATGTTCCCAATGTAGTAGAATTATCCCCACCGGAACTTCTATTAAAAAAATCACTTAGATTTAATTGGTAATATTGATTATCCAAAGGGATATCCCGATCAATAAAATTGTATGCCCAATCAGGTAAAAATCTATAGTCCGGCCAGGATTCAGTTACCCGTTCATCTCCGCTGAACCTTACAAATACCACAAGAACTTTTAAAGTACCTGAAGCTGTTTTCAGTTGTCCCCCAAAAGGCATTTCATCAGTGACAGGGAAATCTTTTGCATATTCAGTTAAATCCGCAACAATGTCTTCATAGAATGTTGTGTCATATTGCGCCTTGATTACAATCGTAACTAGAATTGTTAAAATAGTAAGTAAAGGTTTCATCTTTTGCTCCTTTTTAATTAAAATTATTATAACTATTTTTGGAGCAGAATAACGTGGGTGCTACTTATGTTATTCTGCATAACAGGAGATAGCGTTGCTGCGCTATCTCCGCTTTTATTAAAACTTATCTCAATAAAATCATTTTTCTTTTTGCCTCTTGCCTCCAATTTTTATTATGAAAAGTGAACTAACTAGTAAAACTTAATACTGTATTCATTGTAGTATATACTGAATTGAAAATTCTTATGATTATAATTAAGATCAAATTCCATGAATTTTGGAATGTAACGATGAGACACTGTTTGATTAGGTCGAATTTTACCCTTAATGGTAAAAGATTGTGAAGATTTTTCTAACAGGAGTAATACAAAAAAGGAGAATTTTACAACTGCATATTTTATACTTTCCATATCCTCTCCCTGCAAAATTACGGTTAAGAGCTATGGATTAAACAGATGGTAACGAGTTTAAATAATCCTGATTTATTTTATACAAATATATGAAAAAAAAAAAAATAAATGACAAGTAAAAAAGTATTTTTTAAGTTGCTAATAATATATTGTTTGAAATCGGCAAGAGATAAGTAAAGTATGTTGTCAGAGATAGTCATAAATAGACAGATATAGTTAAAAATAGTTAGAATACTGACTATTTCTGGCGCGAAGCATCTGACCACTTCTGATTATATTTTGGACTTTTGACTTTTATATTTTAACTTTAATTTTATTTTAAATAAATCAGAAAAGTATTTTATGCAATCTGCTGAGATTTCGAAAAAAGAGCCAACTGCTTTTTTCAGATGGATGGTCCTTCTGTTTATCAGCTTTGCGATGTTCGGCAATTATTATATTTATGACAGCATAAGTCCGCTTGCCGATCTTCTTGCAAAACAGCTTAACTTTTCAGATACCGATATTGGTCTGCTTAATGCCATATACAGCATCCCGAATATCTTTATGGTGCTTATAGGCGGACTGATTATTGATAAAATCGGTACCAGGAAATCGGTATTTATATTTACTTTCCTGATTATGGTCGGTGCTCTTGTAACTGCTTTAAAGGGGGATATCTGGGTAATGGCGTCAGGACGTCTCATCTTTGGTCTCGGTGCGGAATCGATGATCGTTGCCATAACCACCATCGTTGCAAGATATTTCAAAGGTAAGGAGTTGTCATTTGCCTTCGGCTTGAATCTTACAGTTGCAAGGCTGGGTTCCTTTCTTGCTCTTAACTCGCCAACCTGGGGCAAAGGTCTTTATGATTACTGGCAGAGTCCGTTATGGATAACTGTTGCCGCCGGGTTATTTTCACTTGTATGTGTTTTTATTTATTACGGGATGGATACTTTCGCGTCGAAGAATTTTGAGATGAGGAAAGAGGGAAGCCAGGATAAAATAGAATTCAGGGAGATATTCCGTTTCAGTAAATCGTTCTGGTACATAACTGCATTATGCGTAACTTTTTATTCCGCCATGTTTCCGTTCCAGACTTTCGCTATAAAATTTTTCCAGGATGCACATAACACTACACGCGAAGTTGGCGGAAATCTTTCAAGCATCTTAACTCTCGCAGCAATGATTTTCACTCCTTTATTCGGATTACTTGCCGATAAGATCGGTAAAAGATCCTATCTGATGATGTTCGGTTCACTGCTTATTATCCCGGTTTATTTAATGATGGCTTACAAATTCGGAAAGCCCGATATACTGGGCAGCGGCGATTTCCTGAACATCACTATTGAGTTTTTTGATATTAATGCTGCCATTCCAATATATCTGTTATTGCCGATGAGCATGATGGGGATTGCATTTTCGCTTGTACCTGCGGTTATGTGGCCTTCCGTGGCATTAATTGTAAAAGAAGAAAAACTTGGTACGGCTTATGGATTGATGACTATGATCCAGAATATCGGGCTGGCAGGTTTCAATCTGTTAATCGGATGGGCAAATGATTATTCCGGTGCCGGTACCGGTAACCCGGACGGGTATAATTTAGGAATGTGGATTTTCTCGATCCTTGGTTTTGTTGGTCTGTTGTTTGCATTTATGCTTAACAGGTCGGAAAAAGCCAGAGGCGGGCACAATCTTGAAGTCGGTATGCATTAGTCCTTAGTTTGAATTTACTTAAAGGAAGTTGTATTATTGTAAAAGTGTCTAAAAATTGAAAATGCTTAAAAGATTGTTCCTGACTATTATATTATTCACAATGTTGGGTACTTCCGCAATCATGGCACAGTCATTCGGTTTCGGGTGTCTGGGTCTTGTAGGAGGTTTCGGAGGATATACATATCAGAGATATCAGCCCACCGGATTNNTCCTTGAAAAGCATGAGGCCAAAGTAACAAGCCAGGCCGGTACAAGTAATTACAAATATGAAATTGAACTGAATAACTGGGCAATCGGAATTGACCTGGGGACATCAATTACAAATTCCTTAAGCTGGAAAGTTATTGATGCCTCTCTCTTGTTCAATTATGTAACCTTAAACGACAATCAGAATTATCCGGGTGGTTTCAGCCTGGTGAAAGAATACAAGAACACATCAACTCTCGGATATACCATCGGTACAGGTTTTATATTATCTTTTATAGAAGGGTATGTAAGTCTGGAAGGACTTGCCGGCTACACAAAGCTAACAGTAAAGACTATGAAGCTTGATGACGGTACCGAGCTAACCATTAATGAAAATTCAAATCAACCGATGGAAAATTTTATTGAGAACGGCGGTTTTATTGCAGTTCTTCAACTAAATGTCGGCTTTCCCCTGTAAAAAAAAATTTGGACTATATATGAAAACAAAACTTGATTCCGCATCAATTATTGCAATAAAAGAATGTATGGGAGTTAAAAAGGGAGAAACTGTTCTCGTCATTACAGATGAGATAAAACGTGAAATTGGTTATTCGCTTTTTGAAAATGCATTAAAGCTGGGGCACAGTGCACTACTTATTGAGATGAAATCCGGTAAAATAAACGGGGAAGAGCCGATGCCTCAGATTTCCGAGCTGATGCAGAAATTTGATGTTGTATTTATCCCTACCGCAAAATCGTTGACCCATACTGATGCAAGAAGAAATGCTTCTGCTAAAGGTGTAAGGATTGCAACATTTCCGGGAATAACCAGGGAAGTAATGATAAGGGGAATGAATGCAGATTATAAAAAAATATCTGCTTTATCGATAAAATTGAAGAAGATCCTTGAACGGGGAAAATTCATCAGGGTAACTGCTCCGGCAGGCACAGATATATCCTTTGATATTTCCGGCAGGACCTCATATGCCAGCAAGGGTTTGTTCCATAAAAAAGGTGAAAGCGGAAATTTACCGACAGGGGAAACATTTCTGGCGCCTGTGGAAGGCACGTCCAATGGTGTTTTTGTGGTTGATGGGTCGATGGCCGGTCTGGGACTGATAAAGCAGGCAAATATTACAATTGAAGTAAAAAACGGGTATGCTGAAAAAATATCAGGAGGTATTTCTGCAAGAAAGCTGGTTAAACAGCTGGATTCAGTTGGAAGGGATGCCAGAAATATTGCAGAATTCGGAATTGGAACAAATGATTCTGCCAGGTTAAGCGGTATTCTGCTTGAAGATGAAAAAGTGATGGGAACGGTTCATATTGCACTCGGCAACAATGTTTCGATGGGCGGAAAAATAAATGTACCTATCCACCTGGATGGTGTTATTAAGCAGCCCACGGTTTATCTGGATGGCAGAATAATCATGAAAAATGGAAAACTTCTGATATCATAAGCGGAAGAATTTAACGAAATGAAATCCCTGAAACCGTATTCGGGGTGCATTTTGAAGGGTTTTTCTGTGATTTTTAAATCACATTTTTTTTTCTTTTAATATTGACTATAAGTGCAAATACTTTTAGGTTTTAGTATTGATTAAAAATATATTTACTTTACAATATATTTCGCTATTTTATTGAATTTTCAGGAGCCGATATGAGGTCATTTTTTACTATTTCAACTCTATTAATCCTCCTAACAGCACCCAGCCTTTTTTCACAAACCGGAAAGATAAGCGGGCATATAACCGATGCTGCAACAGGTGAACCTTTACTTGGAGTTAATGTTCTTGTAGAAGGTACAACCATGGGTGCGGCAACAAATATGGACGGATACTATGTGATCCTTAATGTGCGCCCGGGTGTTTATTCGTTAAGAGCTTCCATGATTGGTTACGGAACCAAGACTGTTACTGATTTAGGAGTAAGTATTGATCAGACCACTGAAGTTAATTTCCAGCTGGCCGATCAGACAATTCAGACAGAGGAGGTAGTTGTAGTTGCGGTTAAACCGCTCATACAAAAAGACGTTTCCGCCAGCTCGATAAACATTGATTACAAGAGTATTGAGGTCCTGCCGGTTTCAACCATAACCAGTGCAGTAGCTTTACAGGCTGGTATTGACGGTTCATCGTTCAGGGGTGGTTCTGCTGATCAGACCGCCTGGATGCTGAATGGTGTATCGTTAAGGGACGAGAGGAACAATCAGTCCTACACAGGAATAAGCTTAACCTCTGTTGAAGAAATTCAGGTTTTGACCGGAGGTTTTAATGCAGAATACGGTGAAGCCAGATCAGGTATCGTTAATGTGGTTACCAAGGAAGGAAAGAATGACAGGTATACCATCAGTTTTATTGGAAGGTACAGACCAACGGGTCCGAAGCATTTCGGATACTCACCTCATTCTTTTAATGCATACTGGATCCGTCCATATGTAGATGACGCCGTTGCCTGGGTAGGTACAAAAAATGGTACGTGGGATAAATATTTGCAGGATCAGTACCCGGAATTTGAAGGATGGGACAGAGTTTCTCAATTATACATGACTGATGATGATCCAACTAATGATCTCACCCCCGAGGCACTTCAGAAACTGTTCCTTTTCCAGCATCGCAAGAACACAGACATTACAAAACCCGATTACGATATTGATTTTAGTGTAGGAGGGTATTTTCCTTATATAAGTCAGAAATTAGGAAACCTGAGGTTCTTTGCATCTTACCGGAATATAAGGGAAATGTATCTCATTCCTCTTGCAAGCGATTCATATAAGGATGAAAGCTTCCAGCTGAGATTTACTTCTGATCTGAAAGCAGGAATGAAATTAAATGTGGAAGGATTATTTGCAAAGGAAACCGGAACTAACTCCAGCAGAACAGGTTCCAGCGGTATATTCAGATCTGCCTACGGCATAGCAAATGTGTTGAATAATGTAAGTTATATTAACGCAAGAATTTTTACATATGATTACTGGAATCCAACCTACGTTGACAGGAATAGTGTTGCTGCAAAATTCACACATGTACTTAATCCCACTACATTTTATGAGGCTTCGATCAGCCGGTTTGAATCACAGTACAATACAAATACAGGCAGGCTCAGAGACCTCACAAAAAGTTATTTATTCGGCAACTCCTATTATGTTGACGAAGCGCCTTTCGGATTTTATGCCGAACCGAGCCAGGGACTGGCAAACCTGAGAATGAGCGTTGGATTCAGCAATTCCAGGGATACCAGTATTATCAGGTCTTATTCAGCAAAGTTCGATATCCAGTCTCAGCTTGATCAGTATAACCAGATGAAAGCGGGATTTGAGATCAGGTATTCTGAAAACAAAGCTAATTATGCTCAGATTGACACCTATCTCCCCAGCGGAAATTACAGGGCAAACTGGAACGCTTATCCGATCAAAGGATCGCTCTACATTCAGGACAAACTTGAATTTGAAGGAATGATAGCTAACCTCGGAATAAGATTCGATTATTCCGACCCGAATATGGAATGGTTTATTTATGATGATTACACAAGGGCGTTCTATCCCGAGAATATTTCAGGAATCGATACTTTAATTCCTAAAGAGGCGGCAAAAGTACAGTTGAATGTAAGTCCAAGACTCGGTATTGCATTCCCGATAACAGTAACAAGCAAGTTATTCTTTAATTATGGTCATTTCAGGCAGCTGCCGACACCTGAGAATCTTTACTTTATCAAAATATTATCGGCAACCAACACTCTGGACCAGCTGGCAAATCCGAATAACGCACTGCCTAAAACAGTTCAGTACGAATTAGGATATGAGCAAAGTCTGCTCGAGCTGTTCCTTTTAAGAGTGTCAGGTTATTATAAGGATGTAACTGAACAACCGTTGACCGTTAATTATATAAGCAAAAACGGTAAAGTGAATTACCTGCGCAGCGAACCTAACTCCTATGCTGATATCAGGGGTTTTGAACTTTCGCTTTATAAAAACAGAGGCGACTGGGTACAGGGATTTGTTAACTATACATATATGGTCAGCACCAGCGGCCGTTTTGGTTTTGCACAGTACAACGAGAACCCTGCACTGCAGAGGGATTATGAAAGAATAACAACATCTAATTACCAGGCAAGACCCGTACCGCGTCCTTATGCCAGGTTAAATGTTGATTTATTTACTCCCCAGGAATATGGTCCGAACTGGGCTGGTTTTAAACCATTAGCAGATTGGAGACTGAATATTCTGGCAAGCTGGAGAAATGGATTTTACACTACCTGGACAGGCGGAGGTGCAATTCCCGGTGTTGAATACAATGTTCAGTGGAGGGATTTATGGAATACCGATATCAGGTTATCAAAGAATTTCTCCTTTAATAAATTAAATCTCCAGTTCTTCATGGATATATTCAATGTATTTAATTTCAAGATAGTTGATAATGCTATCGGGTATGCCGTTGACGGAGATGATTATAATAAGTATATGAAGTCATTGCATCTGCCCTATGAATCATTTGCGGATTTTCCAAAGGATGAAACCGGCAGAGCCAAAACAGGATACTTTAATGATAAAGACAACTCCGTTTACATTTTTGGAAGCGACAAACCGGGTGATTACAGAACTGGTCCTTATATCCCCTGGGATGATAATGCTTCTGAAGCTGAAAAAGCGGAATGGATAAAGAATAAATCTTATATAGATATGCCTAACCAGGCCTACTTTACATTTCTTAATCCAAGGAATATTTATTTCGGTTTAAGAGTTTCCTGGGAGATATTCTGATATGTTGAGATTTAGAATACCCTTTAAAAATTTTAATGAGGAAAAAATGTTCAGATTAGAAAAGTTTTTATTTTTGGCTGCAGCGGGATTAATGCTATGCTTCAATACTGCTTATGCCCAAACCAGTTATAAATGGATGAACGTTGGCTCGCTCCATTCCTTCTATTATGATAGCGGATGTGAGATTGAAGTAGCGCGCCCCGGTGCATCACAGCAGGATGGATTACGTTGGCCGGGAATTTACAGGTACCAGGATATGGAGGCAGCAAAAGGATTATGGATCGGTGCAAAAAATTTCACTGATGAAGTTGCCAACTGGCCATACCGGGTTATCCATGTGGGACCAAGAGTAAGCGGTGTCGGTGAAATTTTCCCTACTAAAATGAAAATGTACAGCAAATTTGAACCTCCGGTAGTTGAGGTAGATGGTGTTGTATCTGAACAGGAAACAGTGGAAATTGATTCCATAAATCCTGCAATGCCTTATGACCGGCTGATCATAAATGAGGTAAATAATCTTCTCGGTCTTACTATGCACAGAAAGATATTCCAGTTTAGTGATCCTTATTTTGATAATTTCATTGTCCAGGAGTACACATATACTAATACCGGCAACACTGATAAAGATGCAGATATTGAGCTGCCGGACAATGACCTCCAGGATGTAGTGATCTATTATAACTACAGATGGGCAATGTGTGCAGAAACAAGATATGTAATCGGAAATGGTTCAGGATGGGGTATGAATACCATGAATGATGTAAGAGGTGACGGATTGTATCCTGATCCTCCTGGTGAAGAATTCAGGACTGCTTTTGCCTGGCATGGCTTCTGGCCCTCCAGGATTGTTACATATGATAACATGGGCGCCCCGATCTGGGTACCTGACGGTCCTGGTTATGTGGCGAAAGACGATACAGTAGGAAGATTGGGTGCTCCCCAGTTCATGGGTGTGCTTACCCTGCATGCTGATAAATCAGCAACAGATCCTACCGACGATCTCACTTTGCCCTACACCAGACACGAAGGATCGGATATTCCCCCGTATTCTGCCAATGATGCCTTTAACCTTGGAAAGATGACCGGGGAATATAAGCTTATGACCAGGGAGGATAATGTTGCAGAGCAGAGAATGCGTCATGCGTATGTTGTTCATCCTGCAGCCATTGGAAAGGACTTCAGCGAGTTTGCCAACCAGAGAAATCCTCCCGAAATCGGAACGCCGGGCGGTTATTCAAGCACCCTCACTTTCGGTCCATATCAGATTCCCTTTGGCGAATCAATCAGATTTGTAATTGTTGAAGGAGCGGCTGGATTAAGCCGTGAAAAATGCGTTGAAATAGGTAAATTGTATAAACGCGGACTTATCTCTGATGTCGAAAAGAATGTTGAGTTTCTTAAAGGTAAAGATTCTTTAATGCAGACCTGGCAGAGAGTAAGTTCACTCTACCAGAATGACTGGAACCTTTCAGGAGAACTTAAACCGCCAAGTAGTTTTTCTGTGAAATCTGATGCGGGTAGAATTTCCCTCAAATGGGATGTCTACGAAGATGATCCGAATGTTACCGGATTTGAAATCTACCGTGCTACCGGAAAGTATGACAGTACCTATTATCTTGTTCATACTGCCG
>DJMM01000007.1 GCA_002435365.1 Ignavibacteriales bacterium UBA6490 | reverse complement strand
GGTAATAAATGGACGCCAAACCAAATATTATGGAGCTGGAAGCCCTGCGATCTGAACTGATCGAGAAAACCTTGGCTGCAGGGTCTAACTGGCATAAGTTTTTTCTTTATCACCGCTATTTCCGGAAGATACTGTCATTTGATAATGCGGGTCTGCAGGAAGCCTTCCTCAAAGAATTCATTGAAGATTTCTATTACTGTCTGTGCAGATTTGAGCTNNTGCAGATTGCTTCGGAATATGTATTCTTTTTTACTTCAGAGATATCCCGGCTGAAAGACCAGCAGGAGAAACTTGAGCTGCTGCTAAAAGGGACGGAAATTCAGGGTACTGACCGGGGTAAAGCATATTTTCCTTTAATCGACAAAGAGGCTCCTGAAGGATTTTACGGCATCATTGATTCGGTAACTGTAAGAATAAGCAGATCTGCCGAAAAGAACAGGTTTATAATTATTCCAAGCGAAAAAGAGATTGAAAAAAGAATACTTGAGCAGTGCAGCAAATCGTGGATACTGGCGATTGAAATGTCTAAGAAGTATGTGAAGAAACCGTCCCGGTACCACGAAATAATAATTAGCTTTGATAAAAAGGAAGGAATATACGAGGGCAACTCTCTCGGCATAACATTAACGCTTTCGTTTCTTGAAGAGCTGCTTAAATATTATAATCCCGCCTATGTTATTAAAATAAATGAAGGAATAGCATTCACCGGGGGCATTTCGGAGAAAGGGGATATTCTTCCTGTAAGCGAGGAGATAATAAACCGGAAAACAGCGGCAGTATTTTTCTCTGATATCAACACCTTTGTTTTTCCTAAAAACGAAGAGAGTTTCGCATTTTCTGAACTTCGACGGCTGAAGGAATCTTATCCCGGTCGAAAGCTCAGACTTATTCCTGCAGAGGATATGAATGATATCCTTGACAGGCGGAACCTGGTAGAGATAAAAAAACAGAGACCGGTTGTAAGAACTGTAAAGTTTGTTAAAAGGAACTGGGTGAGCGCGGCAGCTACAGTTCTGCTTGCCATAGTTTTTGGCTATTTGTTTGTAATTGATCTGGATGATAATCCCGATTCACTTGATGCGGATGCATTCAAGCTGTATGTGAAAAATAAAAACGGCAAACTGCTGTGGACAAAGGATATTTCAGGACCATTAGATATAGAATCCCAACGAATATATTTTAAGTATGATGCTACTCTGGTCGATATTGAAAACGATGGGATAAAAGAACTGTTAATAAAGGAAAATCAAGGCAGGACTATTTCCTGTTATAATAAATTTCAGGTAAAACTCTGGAGTGATAACTTCAGGGATTCTGTGGGCGCCATTGTTGAGCAGTTAAATACCGAATACTCTTCCTTCTTTATAGATACATTTACTGTTAAAAGCCAGAGAGAAGTGATGCTGGTTGCTAAAAACTGGTCATCCTTTGGTTCTGCTTTATACTGTGTGGATTTAATAACCGGTGAAAGAGTTCCCGGTACCTTCTGGGCATCCGGTCATATTATGGATGCAGAGATTGTTGAGTCTGACAGTGCCGGGAAATATGAAGTGTGGGGTACTGGTTTCGACAATGGATACGATGACCTGGTTTTCTTCGTTTATGAAATGGATACTCTCACCAAAATAAGACCCACAACAAAAGATTATAAAATTCTTGGATACCCTGAATCGGAAATGAAAGCGTATATCCGGTTTCCCAAAACAGACTTTGATAATTATCATCAGATGAGACAACCAGGCTATGATGTGGGAAGCTATTCCAGGATTGAAGATCTTGAAAAAGCAATGTTTCGTTCTGACGTTTATAAAACCCCGGATGTATTTGAGGGCGGTATCGGATACGAGATAAATTTTAATTTTAAAGATATTGGAGTAGTAATTGATAACGAGTTCAGAGTTATGCGGGATTCGCTTGTTAAAAAGGGACTGCTATCCGAGCCGTATACCGATACCGAAGAGTATAAAAATATTATTAAAAGCAATATCCTTTACTGGAAAGAGGGTAAATGGGTAAAGAGAGAGGAAATTGAATGAAATAATAATGTGTAAAAATGTTAATCAATTTAGAATCATATTTTTATATTTTTAATGCCTATGAGAGATAATTTTTCTGTTTTGAATATTCTGACCGCTTTATGTTCAGGCAGGCTTTCCCGTTCGGAAATTAATTTCCTGATCGAGCTTTCGCAGAGTTATGCTTTTTCATACCTCAAATTCCGGTACAAGAATCACAGTCAGGTATTATTATCTGAAGANNGAGGAACGTGCAGTTTTCTTTCTGAACCGGCTTATTGCCAAAAGTGTTGAAAAATACGTAGCCGGAATACTGCGGCAGTCCGATCCCTTCTTTTCTAAAATACTTGATTCGGTCAACTACCTTATCGGAAAAGAAAACCTTGTCAAGAAGCATATACTGGGGATGACATATATCATTTGTGAGGGTGATAATGCAAAAACAGGTCCGCTCCCTGATACCGGCTTTATTCTTGATCTGCCTGCAGATCTATTCCGGGATAATAAAAGGATGTTGTCGGAAATTCTTAAATATATCGGTAAATACAGCGACAAAGTTCCCGCCATACCACTAAATGCATTGGTGCTTAAAATTAAGCAGATCAGGTATGCGGAACACCCGGTGTCCGGGGTTACCGCCAATGGGAATTTAACTGAGGTTAACTCATTATTAAAAAAGGCTTTGGATTTAACAATTGCCAAAATGGAGGGCACCTATCTTGAGAAGAACAAGATAAACGAAACTGAGGCGATGAAAATCAAAAATGCCTTAACGAATGTACTTAAAGATATGGTAAACGGTGGAACGGCACCTGGGCTGCATAAATACTTTCTTGAACAGTTCCCCGGGCTTACGTTTGAAGATTATGAAAAAAGGTACCAGAATATATTTGAATACCTTTTTAAAGTGATGAAGAGCAAAATTATTGAGCAAATAAGAGATTAGATATTATTATTTTCCACACACTACACTTTTATGAGTATTTATAGGTTAGAATGAAAGAAGAGAAAATTTCGATAAACGAACAGGATCTGTTCAATTACATCTTCTTTCCTGAAAATTTATCTGATGAAAAAAAAGAGATGATTGGAGCAGATAAATCACTCGGTGAAATCCTGGAATTTTACAGGAAGTTAAGGACAGGTTCGGAAAGCCTGCCTGATAAAAGTCTTAAGGAAAGAATTGCAGATAAAATTCCTGCCTATACCCTTCCCGGTTTTATTCAGCTTCATCCCCTGAAAGATTCCGGTGTAACAAAACCAAACGGCAGCCGACTTGCAGCAGATTCAAAAGAGCTGACGGCAAAGATGACCTCAAAAACTTTTGTCGATAACGAGAAGGAATACCTGATTAAAGTGCTCAATTACAGCAATATGACAAAGGTATTTGTGTTTTCCGCAAAAAATGAAACAGTAAAAAACTTTAACCTTATTATTGAACCCCAAAACCTGCATTATCATCTTGATGACAATTCCGAGCCTCTGATGATAGACCAGTCGATCGAAGCAGAATCAATCAGACTGGAGATAATTTAGCGCTTTCACGGGTCTGCCGCTCAATCCCTGCCATAAACAAGCTCCTTACTATAAAAAACTTTAATCAGGTTAATACTTTCAAAGTGATCTTCCCGGAAAGGGCAAAAAAGTTTAAAATATCCGGTTGCAAACAGGTACTTTTCCCCGTTTTTTGTGTATTATCATTATATATAGTTTAAATTATCTTCGATCGGAGGCCTCATGAAAAAACTTTTATACCTTTTTGTTTTTATTATATCGCAATTCTCTGTTTATCCTCAGGAGTTTGAATGGGAATGGCAGAACGCAAAGCCTAACGGTAACGATTTTATGGATGTTCAATATCTCTTACCCACAAAGGTCATTTCGTTTGGCGGTGCCAGCTCAGTTCTGATATCCACAAATAACGGTGATCAGTGGAGCGTATCGTACGCTGACACCCAGAGAAGGGATATCTGGAATTCATATTTCTTTGATGCAAATACCGGATTTTTGTGCGGAGATGGGGGTTTATTAATGAAAACCACCGATGGAGGTGCTTCGTGGGTTTATAAGAACTCAAGTACAACAAACAGGTTGTATGATATCGAATTTGCTAATGCAAATTCGGGAATTGCTGTGGGTTCCAGCGGTACTGTAATTACAACTGCTGATGGAGGAGAAACATGGACAGCAAGTGCATACGGCACATCTTCACATTACAAGGTGAGTATTGCAGGTCTCGATAATATTTATATAGGCTCGAGCTCATCCACAACCGGGAGACTTCTGAAGTCCACTGATTTCGGAGCAACCTGGTCAAATGTAACACCGGCACAAATCTCTTCTTCGGTTTACGGAATGTTTGTTATGAATGCAACCACATACTATGTAGCCAGCGGCGTAAACGGTATCCTGATTACTACAGATTCCGGTGCAAACTGGACTGTCCAGCAGGCTGTAGGCAACATTGTATACGATGTAAAATTCATTGATGCATCCACAGGTTTTGCCGTGGATTCAAAAGGAATTGTTTATAAAACCACAGACGGTGGTACGAACTGGGGATCCAGCCAGCTTCCTAATAATAAGGCCGTAAGGGCAATAGGTTATGCTGCGGGATCATTATTCCTTTGCGGCAACTCCGCAAATCTGTTTTACAGCAGCGATACCGGCACAAACTGGACTCCTAAATTCACCGCAGTAACGCAGGATTATTTAAGAAAGATTTACTTTAAAACCTCATTAAACGGATGGGCCTGCGGAGGCGCAACCGCGTCTGCAGACTCCAACGGATTTATACTTCAGACAACAGATGGCGGTCAGAACTGGACAGCCCTGCCGTATAATTTTAAGTCACAGGTTTATTCAATGTCTATGCCCTCTGCAAATGTGTGGTATGCTGGCAGGGGAGCAAACGGATTTTTCAAGACCACCGATGCCGGTGCAACTTTCACTCAGCTGAGTACCCCTATCACCAGTTCCACACACACCTTCTGGTTTACGGGATTTGCAAATGAGCTGGTAGGATATGCCGGGGGGAATTCAGGCAAAGTTATTAAAACAACAGACGGGGGCGCTACATGGTCCGATATCTCAACAGCTGCAGGCTTCGGTACAAGCACTGTATATGATATTGCTGTTATCTCGCCGGATACTGTTATTATGTGCGGATTAAGTGCAAAGGTTATGAAGACAACAGACGGAGGAGCAACCTTCTCACCGCTGTCACCCGGAATAGCCGGCAGCCTTTTTGCTGTCAGCTTTAAAGATGCATCATTCGGAATTCTGGGAGGATCTTCGCTGGGTGTTTCAGTAACCACTGACGGAGGAGCAACATGGACACCTTCGAACCTGCCTCCGACACTTTCATCATCTACCAGCATTTGGGGTTTTGGATTCGGGACCTCTCATATCTGGCTTTCAACTATTAATGGAGATCTTCTCTATTCATCAGATGCAGGCCTGAACTTCAATGAGACCAGAAAACCGACCACAAATACAATTTTCGCTTTAACAGTTGTCGGTGATGATCTCTGGGCCTCAGGTTCAGGCGGTGTTATCGTTAAAGGCTTTTCAGATCCGAATATTCCTGTAGAGCTGTTGAGTTTTACAGGTGAAAAAGTTGGCAGTACCGTTCAGCTACATTGGAGCACTGCCACTGAAACCAATAATCTCGGATTTGAAGTTCAGAAGAAAAATAGTGCCGGTGAATGGAAAGCCCTTTCGTTCATCAATGGTAATGGTACATCCACTCTAAGGCATGATTATACCTATACGGATAAAAATCCGGCTGGAGATATTATTACCTACAGGCTGAAACAGATAGATATGGATGGGACCTATAAATACCATAGCTCCGTTCAAGTATCCTTCGGAAGTCCGGTTAGTTTTGAACTTACTCAGAATTATCCAAACCCGTTTAATCCTGCAACAACAATTAACTATTCTGTTCCTTCAACAGGATTTGTTGAACTTAAAGTGTTCAATATACTCGGAAAGGAAATCAATACGCTGGTTAACAGTATACAGGAATCCGGATATTATAATATTTCCTTTGATGCTGCAAACCTGCCCAGCGGTGTTTACTTCTATCAGTTAAAAGCAGGAAGCTTTACATCTGTTAGAAAAATGATCGTTCTTAAATAGGCAGCACCAAATATTGATATAATTTGAAGGGACTCATAAGAGTCCCTTCAGAATTTAGTGGTTATGAGATTATTATTATTTATTTTTTTTCTTGCTGCTGAAATTTGCGCACAGACAACCGGTGTTTTTTCCGGCAGCATAAAAGACGAGCAGGGCGATCCGCTGATGTCCGCCAATATAAAATTAATCGAAACCAGGAATGGTTCAGCATCGGACAGAAACGGCAGGTTCGAGATTCTTGCAAAGCCCGGTGTGTACCAGGTTGAAATATCATATTTGGGTTATGAAAAAATAACCGATCAGATTACGATAACCGAAGGCGGAAAAACCGAAAAGAATTACTCGATGCGCAGTACTTCTTTTACAATTGGTACAATATACGTTACCGCAGAAAATGATTTTTTACCTATCGCACCGGAAACCAAAACAAAAGTTACCTCCTCAGAAATTGAACATATGCAGGCATCCAGTCTGAATGATGTTATGAAACTTACACCCGGGGTTGAAACAACCAACCCTACTCTCAATAATGTGGAAAAGGCATCCATCAGGAGCGGTGATGCACTGGGCACGCAGATAATTCTGGACGGCATACCAATGACGAATAATGCCAATATGCAGATCGGGATCGGCTATTCTTCCGCAAACAGCGGTGTGGATCTAAGATCCATTCCCGCCGAAAATATAAAGGAAGTTGATATTGTCCGCGGAATTCCCTCTGCACAGTACGGCGACCTTGTGGACGGTCTGCTTATTGTCAAAACAAAAGCGTCGGCGGATCCCCTGAAATCCAAAATAAAATATAATCCACAGCTTTATGAATTTAATTTATCCGGCGGATTCCGTCTGTCGGACTGGGTTGCGAATGTTAATTTTAATCTAGCTTCCTCCGACAGGGATATTCGTCTCAAAGGGGACGGATATACCAGAATTGCCGGGCAGGTGTCGCTGGAAAATTCCGCAGAGAGTTTTGAGCTTAAAAATGTTCTATATATAACCAGGGCTTTCGATGAATATAAGGAACAGCCCGGCTATGCGTTAAGGGATGCCTGGTATAACCGTGACCTGAACATAAAATATACCCTGGATTATTCAAGAATTTATACTTCATTTAACAGATTATCAGCCCGGTTATCTCTCTCGTATACAAAGCAGAACTCTTACAGCCAGCAGCTTGTTTCGCGCGATAATATCGTCTTATCCGATCTTGAATTTGAAGGAACCAAAGAAGGACGTATAGTTTTTGGTTCTTACCTCGGTCAAAAATATATCAAAGGCGACGTATGGAATATTTATACGGATGTCAGCCACAACCTTAAATTCTTTACCGGGGAGCTGCTCAACAGTTTTCTTTACGGCCTGACGTTCAGAAATGATTTCAACAAAGGTGACGGGATAGTATTCGATCCTCTTTTCCCTCCGAGTGCTGTAACCACAACTCCGCGCCTGAGGAATTACAGCTCCATTCCTGCCTACAGCATTTTGAGTCTGTATGCGGAGGATAAGTTAACAGGCAATGTAGGATATCCCTTTATTCTTCAGTTCGGTGCACGTTACGAGGTATATCGCCCCAACGGGTTTGATATTAAAGGATTGTATGGAGGGGGAGATCTCATAAAGTCGCACAACGGAAGCTTTCTGAATCCCCGTATAAATTTTTCAATGAATATTTTCAAGGATAGCCAGATACGTCTTGGCTATGGAACGACTTCTAAATCTCCCCCCATGGGAATGATATATGCCGATAAAAAATACTTTGATATAGTAGATACCGTTTCGGTTGTAAATCCGCAGTACCCGGACAGCAATTATTCCCTGATTTCTACCTATATAAGAGAACAGGCAAACAGTGAAATTAAAGGTTATACGCAGAAGAAATATGAGATCAGTTTCGACCAGCAGTTTGACTTTGCCGGATTCACAATAACCGGATATTATAATGATACCAGGAATATGTTCCAGCGTCTGGAAGAACCGGTGGTTTTATATAAAAAATCATTTCCGGCAGGCCTGGAGGGTCAGTCCACTATTAAGGATACAATTCTTAATACTTATTCACAGTACGCGAATAACGGATGGCTGAAGTCAAGCGGAATCGAGTTTTCATTATCCACAATAAAAATACCGGTAGTCAATACAATATTTAAATTTGATGCCGCCTATATATATACTGAAAACGGGGAGGAAAGAGGAACTTACTATTCGTCCCCGAGATATGTTAATGAGTTGGGGCTGGATGTAATTCCGATTTATAACGAATATAATAACTATAATAAAGATCTTCTGCTTAATTACAGGTTTGATATACAGGCAAAGGAACTGGGCATATGGCTTACCCTTCACCTGCAGCAGAAGGTTCTGGAGATTGACGGAAGAGCCGGATATGATGATATTCTGCCCGTTGGCTTCTACTCCAGCAAGGGTGAACTTACAATAATTCCGCAGGAAGAACGGAGCAATCCCAAATATACTTCCCTGCGCAGGACAATTCAGGATTTTGAACTGCTGGAGGAGATAAAACCAAACAAATGGCTGTTTAACCTTAAAGTAAGCAAATCCCTGTGGCCCGGTGCAGCGGTATCATTCTATGTGAATAATTTCTTTAACAATCAGCCGCTTTATAAAGTAAGAAGAAGCTCGCCTTCTTCTCCCAGCTATGAAAGAAGGAATCCCGATATATTTTACGGACTGGATTTAAGTACGGCTTTGTAGGTGTAATATGAGATTGAAATATATAAATATAGTGCTTCTTCTTCTTTCCATTGCAGGAATAAACTGCAATATAGAGGAAATGCCGGTCAATGAGGAAAGAAGTATTACATATAAACTTATTCTTCAGGATAATTCCGGATATATGTCAACCCTGTACGGCAGCAATATGGTCAGAAATGCGGAAATTATTCTGAGATCCAAGATGCAGGGGAAGGAATATAAGATCCAGGCTGATTCAAACGGTACAGCAGAAATATCCGGCATTCTTTCCGATGATTACCTTGTTACAGCCGACAGGTGGATGACCGCCGATGAGATGAAAATAATCGAGGGTGTTAGCAGAGGCGACATTAAGCTTACAAATGTCAATAACAGGATCATCAGATTGTCACCCGGATCAGGTAATGAAATAAATATATTGATGGAAAGAGTTATCGGAAGCTCACCTCTTGTAATAAGTGAAATTTATGCCTGCGGCCCTCCGGGAGCAGGGCTGTATTATCATGATAAGTATGTCGAGGTATATAATCAATCCGATTCAATTCTTTACCTGGACAGCCTGATGATAGCAGTGGTTTATGTTAATTCCTATCTGGGAATACATTACAGGGATGATCCCGATTATGTTCATTCAAAAAGCATATGGATCTTTCCGGGAACGGGCAGCGATTATCCAATTATGCCCGGACAGTTTGTGCTTTGTGCCGAGGATGCTATCGACCATAGGATAAATGCTCCGAACAGCGTTGATCTTTCCGCTGCCGATTTTGAATTTTATAAAGATGATGCACCGGACGTGGATAACCCTGCGGTGCCTAACATGATAAAAATTTACCAGGATTCCGGAAACGACTGGCTTATCGGCGGTGAAAAAGGATCATTGATAATTGCCAGGTATCCGGCTGACTCATTAAAACCTTATGACGACCAGTTCCTGATACCTTATAAGAGCGTCCTGGACGGCGTGGAATATATGTCCGATCCTACAAAGCTTGAAAATAAAATTCTCAATCCTTCGGTGGATGCCGGAACTACGGGGGGAATTCAGTTTTATACCGGTAAATCCATGGAAAGGATAACTGCAAAATCTGAGGACAGAAGAATTTTAAAGGACGACAATAATTCGTCCGTGGATTTCCAGATTATACAACCAGCAACACCCGGTGAATATCATTAAAAATGAAAAGCTTATTAATTAAAATATTACTTTTATCGTTTACTGTTTCAGCTAACCTGGTATCCCAGCCGCTGCGGAATTATGAGACCGGGTTTCAGACTATATTTGATAAAACCAGCAAGGTTAATCCTTATTATTTTTCCGGAAATCCTGCATATCTCGATTATGAAATAAGCGGCCAGCTCCTGTCACTGAAATCAGATTATTATAACGAAAGCGGGGAGTTCCGAAGAGCCGTTGATCCCGGAAATATCAGAAATTATTCGCTGACTGCCTCCGGAAAAAAGGAAATAGATTCGTCCCAGATATTCAAAGGGAGCTTTTCCTTCCTGCGGAAAGAAAATAATAAATGGCAATGGATATTCTCAAAAGATTATTCGGGCAATTCCCCCTTCCTGATCGGAGACAGTACCACCGGCGATTCCAGGCTGCACGGTATTCTTATGAATGCCGAATACCGCAATACTTTGTTTGAGAAAGTCGGGTTGGGACTTGCGGTATCTTATTCTGTCGACCAGGGACTGAAACAGGTATCTCCGCGTCCAACTTCAAAGAACCGGGAATTTAACTTTACTGCCGGATTAAATTATAACCTGATGGAATACAGTTCATTGGGACTAAAAGCCGCGGTGTATGATAACGTTGAAACCATCAATTACAGGGAGGATGTCGGCGCGCTTACAACGGAAACTATTATTTTTAAATTCCGGGGCTACGACTTACCCAATGTTTTCAGAAAAAAAACCGAAACAAGGTATGCATATAATAACGGCTACTCGGCAGGTGTCGACTTTCTCATTGACTATCCGGATATGCTTAAGCTGAATATTGCCGGCAGCGCCGGATTTAACAAAATAAATGTAAAGGACGACCCCATAAATCCTGTCTCCGATGGTTTCTGGAAAATGAATTTCTATCAGGGCGGAATTGTACTGAGCTCTCCTTTAAGCAGACGTCTGACCGCAGGTTTAACTTACAGCATGAAGCTGAGTGAAGACTGGGCGGAAAATTTAAACTACCAGGTTCTCTATGTCAAAAACAAGGATACTGAAAACAGTCTTTTTGCCGGGATCGAGTACCTGTTCGGCGAAAGAATTTCGGGCGGCGTAGAAGCAGGGTACGGATATTTTTCCCGCACCACAAAAGATTATTACAGCGTTGTAAATGCTGTTACCAGAAGTTCTTTTTATTCTCTTAAACTTGGATTTAAATCGGGATGGACCGAAAACACTGCAACATTTATATCGGCCGGAATTATCTCCTGCAGCATAAATGAGAAGTCGATCGAAACGCCGGCACCTACCGGTTATTTTACAGATTTCAGGAACAGGGATATTATTTTTTACCAGACCCCGGGGAACAGGTATCTGTATAATTTTATTCTTTCCTATATGCCGCCGTTCGGCGGTGAGCTGCTATTAAATTTAATTTACTCAGTAAACATATCCGGAGAGTCCGCTTACTTTTCAGATATGAAAAGGGATGTCACCAATATTTCGCTCGAATACAGGGTTAAGGCATTTTAAATATTTTTACACCGAGGTTTTATTATGAAACGATTATTTAACATATTGATATTTATACTGCTGTCAGGTTCTGTCTTTGCACAGAATTATTCTGTCTATCTGACCCCATACTTTAAAGAATCGATGCGGGATATCTTTTTCCTTAATGACATGACCGGATGGCTGTGCGGCAATGCAGGGCTGGTTATGAAAACAACCGACGGGGGAAACTCCTGGATTGAGCAAAATTCCGGAATTACAAAAGACCTTCAGAAAATTCACTTCCTTTCTTCCGATGTCGGGTATATTGCATCAACCGCCGGATCGTTAATTAAAACTACCAACGGCGGTGATTCCTGGACAGAGTATGTCTTTTCTGATCTGAGACCGGGTATTGCTTACCTGCTCACAGATATCCTCTATTTCACTGATGAAAATACCGGATTTGTGGTAGCGGGACAGGTGAAGAACTTTTATATGTTCAAAACTACTGACGGTGGCGTTAGCTGGACTGTTAAGGATTCATTGCTGACTACCGATAATACCAACCGCTGGTATGATATGGAATTCTATGGCCAGAACGGGGCAATGGTAAGCTCTAAAAAAAACCTGCAGAAATATACTACCGATAACGGCGAAATCTGGGCATTCTCAACTCCTGTTCCGGATAATTTTTTCAAGGATCAGAAAGCTGTCCGATGGATATCCCCGACTACTGTTGTAAGCATGGGTGAAGGTAATGAATTTAACGGCGTGCCCGTTCCGATTTATAAATCCACCGATGGCGGTGTGAACTGGGTTAAGAAGAATCAGTCTGTAATTGCCTGCAAGGAAAGAATTAAAGATGCGTATTTCAAGAACGGAACCGACGGTATCGGGGTGGGCAGCAATGGTTTCAGCCTTGCGTTTTTAATCCATACTTCTGACGGCGGTGAAACGTGGGCCACATCTGCAGCAGATTATTCGTTCGGACTGCAGGCAGTAAGCGGAAGCAATGACAACGTGTGGGCTTTGGGCACGGGCAGTCATGTTATTAAATCAACCGACTTCGGCTTTACCTGGAATTTATTCCCTTTCACGGTGCCGACTTCAATCTATTCCCTTATCTGTTTCAGCAGCAGGGGTTATGCGTTAACACGCAACGGGGATGTTTATCTTACCCCTGACGGCACCGGGAAAACATGGGAATATTTATCAAGCTCGGGTGCCGATGATTCCTATGATATGTATTTCACCGATAGTCAGACCGGGTTTATACTCAAGGAAAACCGTCATATTGTAAAAACAACTGATGGCGGAATTTCATGGCAAACTGTATTGGATGCTGTTCCGTTCAGTTCGAGAAATAAAGTGGGGGGCATAACCTTCGGCGATATGAATACCGGCTATGCATGGTTCAGTCTTAACGATTATGGCGAATATTATGTCTTTAAATCTACCGATGCCGGCGATACCTGGAACCAGATTTTGTCTACCGGCGGTCCCGGATATATATCCGGAGATGTGGTTTTTTTTGATGCAAATACAGGTGTGCTTCTTGGTCCGGACCAGTGGATGATGAGAACCACCGACGGCGGAGTCACTTGGGATACTGCTCATTCAAACAATTTTCCCCCGGGATTCACAAATAAGGATTTTGAAGGCGTGGCAAAGCTTAACAGCAGCAGCGCAATCGCTATCGGAAGTCAGTTTATTTGCAAGACAACAGATCAGGGACTGAACTGGAATTACCTGGAGCATAATGTCTCCGGTATCGATTCCGGTTTTTATAC
>DJMM01000048.1 GCA_002435365.1 Ignavibacteriales bacterium UBA6490 | reverse complement strand
GAACAGAATTATCCTAATCCATTCAACCCAACTACTACAATCAGTTTTGGAATACAAAGTAAATCCAATGTGAATATTACAATTCTAAATGCTATCGGAGAGGAGGTAGCATTGATCCTCAATGAAGCGAGGGAACCGGGATTTCATCAAATTGAATTTAATGCAGCCAACCTGCCAAGCGGAGTGTATTTCTATCAGCTGAAGGCCACGCCTGGCGGCGGGCGGGCAGGTAACTATGTAAATACAAAAAAAATGATCCTGATGAAGTAATTTAAGGGAGCTGCGGCTCCCTTTTTTATTACTTGCCAACCGGCAACCGATAATTCTTGACAATCGACAGAATTTATTTAAATTTTCATTGAACGATTTTCCCCTGCTAAGCAGGAATGAAAATAATGCTGTAATAAATTGAAGGAAAGGCAGGAAAATGAAAAAACTTTTTTTAATCCTTTGCGCAGCATTCTGCTGCTTGACCAACTTATACAGTCAGGATAATTTTAAAACTACTCAGCTTACTTCTACTGAATTGATTGAAGCATTCCCCTGCTGGTCACCTGACGGAAAATCTATGGTTTATGAACTTGTTGCCAGGAACGACTCACCTGAAAAAACCGGGTTATGGATACTAAACCTCAGTACTATGGAGAATGTACAGATATTCAAAGAAATCGCCGAGCATCCTAAATTTTCACCTGACGGAAAGTATGTAATTTTCGACGGTGATACAGGCAAAAGCGTAAAACTTATCTCATCCGAAGGAGGCACAGCAGAGAACATAATGCCTGACTCGATTATAATATTCAACGGCGCCCTGCCATGCTGGTCACCGGACGGATCAAAAATTGCTTTTATAGAAGGCGGAACAAAATCCCTCTGCATTATGGATATGAATACACGTCTTGTGCAGCAGATACACCAGGCGGAAGGTTTTCTGCCGATTCCCGGTTGCTGGACAAAGGATGGAAAGGGCGTGCTCGTGGCATTAATGGATTTTAAAACACGGAAATCATCGATCCTGAAAATATCAGCAGATGGAAAATCCGTCCAGCAGATTAAAGGACATAATGAGAATTTATACCGGTACCTGGAACTATCCCCTGACGGATCATTGCTTGTTTATGGAGTCTTTGAATTAGACAAAAGAAGAGCAAGCCTGTGGATTATGCCGGCCGAAGGCGGTAAGTCAATTCTTCTTACTGAGGATGCCGGAAATAAAGAAGCGCCAAGCTGGTCGCCTGACGGAAAATTTATTGCATTCAACAGCACCCGCGCCGGAAATTGCGATATCTGGATGATTGAAGTGGATATTGCTGAGCTGCAGCAAAAACTCGGTGTAACCATAAAGTAATTCAGCTTACAGCAATTAAGTATATATAATTTCAGCTGAAAATGAATTCAGAGTTTTTAATAAAAATCACCGCACTGATTTCCGGAACAATATTTCTTTTTTATATTTCCCGGAAAGCGCTTTTCAGTATTAAAGAACATGGGTTTTACCGGTTTTTTGCCTTTGAATGCTGCTTTTGCCTGATTCTGTTAAATGTGTCTTACTGGGTAACAAATCCTTTTTCCCTGCTGCAGATATTTTCATGGATCTTCCTGATTACTTCAGGTTATCTTATATTAAGCAGCATCCAAACACTCAAAAAATCCGGAGGCAGCGGGGAAAGAGAAATAAGATCAGCAAATTTTAAGTTCGAGGACACTGTAAATTTAGTATCCGGCGGAGTTTACAAATACATACGTCATCCCATGTACAGCTCAGTTTTGTTTTTATGTATAGGAGCTTTATTAAAAAATATTTCTGCACTCTCAGCACTTTCAGCTGCTCTTACAATTATATTTTTATTTCTGACTGCAAAAACGGAGGAGTCGGAAAACATTAAATTTTTCGGTTCATCATATTCAGAATATATGAAAGGGACAAAAATGTTTATCCCTTTTATTTTCTGAATAACAGCAATATAAGGCATCAATCAAAGCTGATTTTCATCAGCAAATAACCGGGGCATAAAATATTTATATTGATTGATAAATAATCATATTTGCCAACAGTAAATCTTTATTTTCTTGACAATGAGTTGCTAATTATTTTTTTTTACACTTACAATAAATATTAATCGCAAAGAGAAAAACTTGTTTTGGGGGTTGATTTAACTTAGTCATAACAGGGCAATTTCTCCCGGGTTATAGTTGAATGATTGCATCACTTTTATCGTGAAGAAAGATTTCAGTTATGCCAGAGTTCTGCAAAAACAGATTATTCCCAGGAACTTTCCTAAATAATTTCATTAGTCGATAATCAAACACCAGGAGAACTTTATGAAAATACTTCTATGGTTCTTTTTTTGTTTTCTCATCCTGCTGTTTTCAGCAACATACATGAATGCACAGCACCAAATACCGTTTAGTGTTATCAGCAGCGGAGGAGAAAAAACAGCGGGAGCAAACTTCATGCTTAACCAGACAATCGGCGAAGCATTTATTGACAAATCCATGAACACTTTCCACCAGCAGTATTCCGGATTCTGGTACGTATATAAACAGAGCATCATAACAGAAATTAAACCGGAGGATTTACTGCCCACAGAATTTAAGCTGGAACAAAATTTCCCAAATCCTTTCAATCCCTCAACCTCCATAAAATATGCGGTTCCCGAAAAAAGCCACGTATTAATCAAAATATATAATATCGTTGGCGAAGAGGTTGTATTACTGGCAGATGAGGAAAAAGACCGGGGCTGGTACACCATATCCTTTAACGCACCAAGGCTGGCCTCCGGAATATATATATACAGAATGCAGGCGGGAAATTTCATCAGCACCCGGAAAATGATGCTGTTGAAATAATTTTCTTCCCGATGATATTCACAAGGATTATGTTATTTGAAAACAGAATTAAAATCATAAGGATCATAAAATGAAAAAGTTTTATTTATTAATTACAGCTATAATAATAGTTGCTGCCGCCCGGTCGCTGGCCCAGACCATACCGCACACCATAAACTACCAGGGATTATTAAAAGACGCGGCAGGAGTGGTGGTGCCCAATGGTAATTACAGTATTACCTTTAAGCTTTATGATGTAGCAATATCAGGCACTGAACTGTGGACAGAGATAAAAGCATTAACCGTTACAGATGGTATAATAAATACACAGCTTGGAAATACTGAACCTTTAATGCTGCCGTTTGATACAGAATACTGGCTTGGCGTAACAGTGGAGTCGGGCAGCGAACTTACTCCCAGAATCAAGCTTAGCGCGGTCCCCTACAGTCATATGACTTTAAATGTGATGGACCAGTCGATAACCACTGCTAAATTAAAGGACAGTGCAGTAACCGTTAACAAACTAAGCGATAACTCCGTCAGCTCAGTTAAAATTGTGGACGGATCAATCACTGCAACGGATATCGGGAATACCCAGGTAGTAAAATCTATCAATACCCTGAAAGATAATATAACATTGGTTGCAGGCAGCAATGTAACAATCACCCCCAGCGGTAATGATATAACCATAAGCGCTTCCGGCGGCAGCGGCGGCACGATTACCGGAGTTACTGCAGGTAACGGACTAACCGGCGGAGGTGCAACCGGAAATGTAACCCTGTCTGTTGCTGATAATGGAATAACCAGTTCAATGCTGCAGAATAACTCCGTGACGTCAGGAAAAATTACGGACGGCACCATTGCCACCGCAGACCTGTCCAATAACTCGGTAACTGCGGATAAGGTGGTCGACGGCACTTTAACTGCAAACGACATTGCAACTGCACAGGTGGTTAAATCAATAAATACCCTGAAAGATAATGTTACACTGGTGGCAGGTAGCAATATCAGTATAACCCCAAGCGGGCAAAATCTCACTATTGCTTCAACTTCCTCCGGCATAGGGGGCAGCGGATCTGCAAATTATATCCCGTTGTTTACCGCAGGTTCAACTCTTGGCAACTCATTAATGACTCAGAATCCTATTGGGATCGATATCAACAGCACTACCGCTTCAAATATAAATCCGACCCTTACTTTAATAAGAACCGGGACAAACTCCGCAACTTCAATCGGTTTTAGAAATTCCGCCGGAAATCAGTTCAATATCGGCATGAGGCAGGACGGGAAACTCGGC
>DJMM01000112.1 GCA_002435365.1 Ignavibacteriales bacterium UBA6490 | reverse complement strand
GTACAATCATATTTTGCTTTATTTGTTCAGGATAAAATCCCATACTGCTGCTTCCACCAAAGATCAATTGTCCGTCGGATAGTTTGCATGCGTTTTGCGGTCTGCTGCCAAAACCAGTGAAGGGCATTCCATCACCGTCGCTGTAACTTTTTATTTTCCCCGTTCTTATGTCATACATTGCTATGTCGTTATCAAAAGAACACCAGATATTCCCATCATTATCTTCAAGTATCTTTAATACATAATTTGAGGGAAGACCTTCATCCATGGTAATATGAGTGAAGGTTTCTGTAGTTAAATCCAACCGGTTCAGTCCATCTGCAGCAAACCATACAGCATTGGTATCCACAATCCTAGGACGAATTACATCTCCTATCAAATTACTTCGCAAGCTATTTGGATTCCTGGGATCATAAAAATAATGTTTCAGGCTTTCGACCCTATAATTTTTTACTCTCAAAGCATAACAGCCCTGATCAAATGTGTAGGCCCAGAGAGTACCGGATTGATCAAGATGCATTCCCTTCAGAGTTTCCCACTCAACATCAGGGTTAAGATCGTAGTAATAGAATCGATTTTCTTTTATGCTGTATAATTGAAGACCGGACTTATCAGATGCTATCCAAAGATTATCTGAGTTGTCCAGTAGTACCTGCCTTATCTCATTCGACCTTAACCCAAAAGTATCTGTGAGATTTTCGAAAATATGGGTAACCACTCCGGTTTTGGGATTTAATCGATTTAAACCTCTGTCATCAGTACCAATCCAAAAGTATCCAAATTTATCCTCGCAGATACTCAAAAGGTAAGGTGAACTAAAGCTATTAGGATTCCCCGGATCATACCGGAAATGTGTAACCTCACCAGAGACTGGGTTGTATCGGTCCAATCCATATCCACCAAACCAGATATTTCCCGACCGGTCTTCATAGACGATAATTGAACCGGAAGTAATACTGTTCGGATTATTTTCGGTTTTATGATACCAGATAAAAGAATTTTGACGTTTGTTGTACCTATAGACAGACCTGCCAATAAATGCAGCCCAGATATTTGCAGACCTATCCTCATATACTGACAAGACACAGTAACGGTCAAAATTCCGATAATGGGTAAAATGCGGTTTGCTGCTTGTTAACATTTCAGATACTGGTACAGAACATAGTTTATTCGTTACGGTTCCCAGCCATAAAATTCCCTCCTGATCAATGGCGAGAGACATTATATCGTTTGAACAAAGAGACGTGGGATCATCAGGATTATGATAATAATGGGTGAACTGTTTTCTGCTTCTATCTAATTTGTTTAATCCATTCCCTTTGGTAAGCGCCAATGTTCCTGTCCCTATCCATAAATTTCCGGAGTCATCTTCACAAATTGAACTTACAATATTACTGCTGATGCTGTTGGTATCTACCGGAGCGTGTCTATAGTGCTTAATCTTTCCGGTTAACGGATCAAGTGATTTAAGTCCTCCTTCAATAGTTCCTATCCATAAAATTCCGTTTTTGTCTTTGTATAAGTCCAAAATAAAATTATCGCCCGTTGGCACAGGTGGATCAGGAACGATATTCAGATCGTAGCTTTTAAATTTAGCTTCTCCGGTACTGTTAATCGTCATTAATATAACACCTTTATTCCTTGTTCCCAGCCATAATGACCCATCATCATTCACCAGAATATTACTAATATCGTTGCTAGCAATTGTATTAGGATCATTTTTATCATTTTTAAAATGCTTAAAAATTTCTGTCTTGCGATCAAAGTAATTCAATCCTTCGTGAGTCCCTATCCATAAATTCCCTTTATTATCTTCATCGATTGCCATTACATAACTACTTGATATAGAAGTAGAATCAAATGGGATGCAGCTATAACGCTTCAAGTTGTAACCGTCATATTTTACCAGTCCTGTTTCATCTCCAATCCAGATAAAACCATAGGAATCCTGGAATATACATTTGGCAATCGTCAAAGGTGAAATCTGATCAAACTGTGGCTCAACAAATTGTGCGGAAAGATGAGTTGAGAGGAGAAAGCACAGCAGAATAAATTTGATTTTTCCGGAGAAGAAGAAGTCTGTTTTCATGGCTCCTTTTTATGGAAATGAAAGTGAACTTGCTTCGACAATAAATATGGAAAAATTATACCAGATTAGCAACGATTTTTTTTTATCAGGAAATACTAAAAACGTCACACCTGGAGGTTAAAATTAAAAGCAATTGTCAATCTTATAAAGTACAGTTCACAGGAAGATCTAATTTCCTGAAAAACAGCATCACCAAGCCATCCCGTCCATCAGCCTTTATCCCCAGGCAGCATTTAATGTTTGATATTCAAAACAATTAGAATTATTATTATTTTAATTTTCAGAAATGGGTAGCTTACTAAAATCAGCGGTTTATATTCAGGAGAATATTATGGAAAGAAAGTGCATGCCGTTTTTTTTACTTGTTCTGATATTATTTTCACCGCAGTACTGTATTTCGCAGGAATCCCGGAATCAGCAAACAACCTTCCCCGAAGGCATATCGATTGAATATGGCATCGGAAGTTTTGCGGTGACCGATGAATATATTTCAAAGGAAAAATATTCAGGCGCTCTTCCTTATTTCAGCGCTGCCTGGACAAGCGGGCACTCTGACTATGTCTACCACCTGAAAATTGATTTCCGCAGCTCTTCCGAAATAAAAAATTATAACGTAACTACGGATATCTATCAGTTTTCATTAAACCAGGGATTTAGCTATGCCCTGCCTAAATTTTCCATATTCAACAAAGACGCTTATGCATACCTGGGTCCGTCAACAGAATTATACTTTTTCTTCAATGAACAGAATATCGCAGTATCCGGCTTTGATTATGCACAGTCAATTGCACTACTGATATCTGCAGGATTGAGTTCACGTATTTTTTATGAGCTTTGGGATGATCTTAACCTGGAGGGGTCACTGGACTTTGGTGTTATCTCTCTCGGATTCCGTATGGTGGACACAGAAGAAACAGATGCAACTCCTGTAAAGATTCTTACTTTGCTGGCAGGAACAAACCTTTCCTTCAGCCTGGGTCCGCGTTACTTCCTGCGGGATAATCTTTCAGTTAAAGCAGCCTATCTATTCAATTTCACCAGGATCAGTTCCTGGGAGCCGCTGCTTTCTGCAAGCGATAATCTGGCGCTTACTTTAACATACGGATTTTAGATATGGCAAAGACGAAGAAAGGATTAATTTTAGGTTTGCTGGTTTTATGCATAACTGCAATGATCTCCTGCAAGGATATTATTGTATCCGAACCGGAAGAAAACCTGAACGTACAGGATTTTGAGGCTGCATGGAAAAGGATCAAAGACGTTTATCCTTACCTGGGATTCAAAAAAATTAATTGGGATTCCATTTATTCTGTTTACCGTCCACTTGCAGAAGCTGCACAAGGAGATGATTTCTATCTGGTACTTCGGGATTTTCTGGCAGAGCTTAAAGACGGTCACGTTTATTACAGAACTAAGGGCGGCGGGGAGACTTATCCATACTATCCTCAAAGGCATTTCAAGGACAGGCACGCCTATAGTCCGTTTGTGGTCAGAAAGTATTTTGACAGAGAGCTGCGCTTAACTGAAAGCAGTACCACGGAATATGAAATCCTTCCCGGCAACATAGGTTATGCTTTCCTGTCCGATTTCCATAAAAACTATTTAACCGATGAGTTCCCTGCTGTGCTGGAATACCTGAAAGAAACAAAGGGATTGATCCTGGATATCCGGCAGAAACGGGGCGGCAATTATAATAATATAGAAGCTGTTGTTACCAGATTTTTATCCGGTCCGCTTGTAAGAAACGATGCTTATACGATGGGTTTAAAATGGGTCCTGCCACCATTTCAGCCTGCTGGTCCGTTTCAATACACCAAACCGGTTGTTGTTTTAATTAATGGTTCAACATTCAGTGCAGGCGAGTTTACAACCGAAATTTTAAAGCAGCTTCCGAATGTAACAGCTGTCGGTGATACCACCGGGGGAGGATCTGTGGGAGGCGGAGATGAAAGTCTTTATCATTTGCCAAGTGGTAAGTCTATCTCCATAGGTTTTATTGATTTTCGCCGTTATGACGACCTTCCTTGGGAATGGCTGGGTGTTCCGCCGGATATACGTGTTGTGCAGACCGAGGAGGATATTCTGGCAGGAAGGGATAAACAATTAGAGTTTGCCATCGAAATGCTCAAATGAATTTGTATAATGTGAATGAGTTACTGCTCTGGACTTTCCGGATAGGTATATAAAAAAAGGCGGCCTGGTGGCCGCCTTTTGAATTTATATCGGATCAGAATTTAATGCCTATTGAGAAATAATGAATCTCATTTAATCTTCCGAAATCCTGGTAGGCATAATCAAATTTAAGTTTTATTACATCGGCCAGTCTGTAATTTATTCCCGCACCAAGTGTTAGTCCTTTTTCAGAATAATGTTCAAAAAGTGAATTATAGCCGGCTCTTAAAAAGAAAGTTTCATTCCAGCTGTACTCAACTCCTGAATTCACAGATTCCGAATGGTCATTCGGATGGATTGCATCCACTGCTGCGGTCAGTCTTGAGCTTTCCGATTTAACAACATCGGCAGCAATTCCGAATCTGAATATCAGTGGAAGTTCAAATGCATCCAGCTCGAGATTCGAATTAATGAGGTTTCCTCCGCCCGCACCGGAA
This sequence comes from Ignavibacteriales bacterium UBA6490, assembly GCA_002435365.1. GTDB lineage: Bacteria > Bacteroidota > Ignavibacteria > Ignavibacteriales > Ignavibacteriaceae > UBA6490. The sequence goes on along the minus strand of DJMM01000112.1, from coordinate 45,849 downwards.
TTTGTAATTACAAGTACATCTCTTCCCTCCAGCTTCATCTTTGTACCGAAGTTGGAGATACTCGAAGCAATTCTTAGCTCATTAAGTACAGGAATTTTATACAACGTACCGATATCAACCGCGAATCCGGTTGCTCTCATATTATATAACGATTCATTTATATACTTTACGTTGAATCCGATGGAAAAACTTGAAGTAAGGCTTTTAGCATAACTAAGGCCTATAACAAGAGTTCCCGCATCAAACAATTCGCCTGTACCTTCAGGCTGCTCAATTGTTCTTACTTTCATTTCGTCCATTGAGAGGACGGAAACGAAAGCTCCGAAAGTACCGATATCGGCTAGGTTTGCAGCGAAGGCAGCAAAATCATATCCGATATCTAGATACAGCTTGTTATGATTAAAAATAACTTCATTCGAATTGATATTTGCCAGTCCACCCGGATTCCAGTACATGGCGGTAATATCATCAGCAGTGGCTGTAAATGCTCCTCCCATCCCAATTGCACGGGGACCAACGTTCATTTTCAGAACCTGAGCAGCGGTCGTTCCTGTTTTGCTGGTCTGAGCGAGAACATTTACGCTCATCAGGAAAACAATTATCATCAGTATATATTTGACTGTTTTCATATTCAAACTCCTGTTAAGCTTAGGAAATAAATTTATCGTTTTCATATTCCCTCTACTTAATAAGTGCAAATTTGATTAACTTTTCACCAACGCCCGGAGCACTGATATGTGCCAGATAAACACCGTAAGCCACACTGAAGCCGTCCCTGTTCAGGAGGTTCCAGTATTCTCTTCCGTTATCCATGGCAGCATCGTGTTCAAGAGTTGTTACCAATTCACCGCTCAGGGTAAATATTCTTATGGTACAAACCTGAGGCAGGTTCTCAAAATAAATTCTTCTTTCTCCCCGGTTCTGGCCCTGTAGCCTGTTAGCCGGTTCTATTTCATTTGTAACTATATACGGATTCGGTACGGCATAAATGTTATCCATCTTTGCTGCTGCTTCCTGGTTGCTGATAGCTCCAGCCTTCGTGGAAAGAGTAAAAACGTCGTCCGTAGTAAACGGTCTTTTTGTTCTGAGGAAAAAGACATCGCCGTTTCCGGGAACAGCCGTATCGGTAGAATCCACCGGTTTCGCAAAAGTAATGCTCCATGTAAGTGAATCGGTCAATGCACCTGTAGAGCCAGGTTTATAGAGGATTATTTCATCTCCTCTGGTAAATGCCGAATCGTTGGTTGCAGTCGATACCGTCTCAACCAGAATTACTTTTATCGGTTTAGGAATACCGGAGGAAACTTCTTCCACTTTAAAGTTCACTGGAATTGTGATCTTTACAGAACCCACATATTTGATTGCGCTGTCGATATTAACATCCGAGAAAGTAATTTCATAATCTCCGGGATATTTAACTCTCCTGGATGACTGTCCAAGTGTGGTCAGCTTGATTGCTGCCGGGATTTCCAGGTCACCCTTTATCCATTTGGATTTCTCCATATCGGGCTCGAGCTGATCGTATCCTGTTAATTTTAATAATACTCCGTCAAAAGCAGGGTTATAATCTTCCATATTAAAAAGAGTGCTCTGGTAGATCGGATAGTACCTGTAGGTTATTATAACCTCATCAGGCGAGGTTGTGTTAAGTCTTTTTATCTGGCCTCGCTCCAGGTTGATTTCATAATCGGTACCTATCGAAAGCTGATTGCCGTTTTTGTCTTTCAGCGTCAGATTTTCGTCATTCAGAAGATTTGTTTTCTGCAGATCAGCCCATTTTGTATCAAAGAGTTTTATCTCCTGTGTAATCACTTCATTACTCAGCAATGTATAGTTTTTACCTGCCTGCATCTGAGAATTAACAATCATTGAGTCACTGAATGTAAGTGTATATTTATTATCCTTAACTGCCAGATCGTTCAGCATCTGGAAGATGACATCACCATTTCCCATTCCCACATGCTCGATATTGTTATTTGAAACCGAAGGGAACAGATATCCGCTTGCCCTTGGACCAGGAATTACCTGAACCGTGTTCTGATCAAACCGGAGATTTGAAGTTATGGGATCAACAGAGATCTTTTTGGTTGTTTCCGAAGGAGGAATTGTGAGTGAATCGCCTCTGTCAAAGGCAACCAGAGCATAATAGTATGTCTGTCCGTTTCTGACGTTATTGGAGTCGACATAAGAGTGTATCAGTCCGGAATTATCACCAAGGTAATAATGAAGGCCTCTTCCCATATAGGACACCGGATGATATCCTTTCCAGGCATTGTCCAGATCCCATTTAGCCTGAGATCCGTTCAATGTCAAAAGCGGTGTGCTGAGGAAACTGGCGCCCTGGCCATCGGTTATTTTCAATATATCAGAGAAGTTCGGATCGGTACTTCTGTAAATTACGTAACCTTCAAAATCCTTACCTGTAATNNTAAATGTCCTGAACTGTTTCAGCATTAATCAGAAGATCATTTTTGGATTCACCAAATATGAATGCCATAGATATTCTTTTTGTCTCACCTTTTTTAAGGGATATATAACCCGATCCGAAAACAAAGGTTATATCTGCATTCTGCTGAATATCGCCGAAGTTGCCGGGCACGCATCTGTACCAGACACTTTCGTCATTGTATATTTTGTCTTCACCCCAGGTCCAGCTGTTAAAACTGGTAAGACCAATCTGGTCAGCTTCATCAAGGTCTGTATATTCAAAATTAGGTTCACCAGGCTGCAGCGGATCAGGTGATCCGTCGGGAAGTCTTTTTCCTGCCGTCGGAACGCCATCACCTTCACCCTGGTCACCGGTATTAGCAATACCATCTACACCAAGGTCATCTGTTTCAACATTCCAGTCGCCGTCATTATCTATTCCGTCATCCTGTCTTTCATCGGTTATCCCATCACCATCATTGTCAATTCCATCTATCGGATTGCCGGGACTTTCGAGGAATTTACATCCAAGGTACCCCATTGGCAGGCCGCTTGACCCGACCATATCAGGATCCCAGAAATAAACCATACTCCTGGCATAAACCGGAATATCATCAACATTCACGCTGTCCGTTGAGTAAGGGGGAATAAAAAATCCGTTGTCATCTTTATTTTCAGTTCCTCCGCCGCCTGCATACCCGAGATCAGGATCACCATAAATTCCGAAGAGCAGAGAATCCAAATCCTTATCACTCACGTTCGTAATTGAATAAACAACAAACAATGCATTTGCTGCAAGTGAGTTGGACCACTGAAATGCACGTCCCTGAATCTGTATTCCTATGCCCTGCTTGCTTGAGTCATTTAAATATGGGTAATAGGGGAATTCCTTATTATCCCGGTCGTCCATCGCCCACAGAAGTTCAAGATCAGCATTGGTAGCGCCCTGTGCAAGGTAGCCTGGCCATACATATTCGCCGAGAGTGGAATTATACCAATCCCTGGGCCAGCTGTCAGGTTTACCGTCTTTATCAGAATCAAAAGCAGGTACTGAAGCAATGTAGGGCTGATCAGGATCTGCAAAACCGTCTAATGGTTTCCACACCCATCTGTCGCCGGTGGGGCTTTCTTCCCGGTAAGTATCATAATCATATAATCCGTCAGTTATTATATATGTTCTTCCGTTCGGACTATTCGGGTTGGGAACTGATGCACCAACTATCGGACAAAACTGAAAAATATAAGGGAGCTTTCTCCAGATTAAATTTCCAATGGTCCTCAGATTCCGGCTAGGATATCCGGGTGAAATTCCGCCGTAATTGAATAATTCCACAGTAATGTTGTTACCATTCATCAGGTAGGATTTTTCCCCTTCCACAAACACATCCGTCTGCTTCATCAGACGNNTGTTCTGCGGATATACCAGAGATGAAGATATTATCAGGAGTGTTAAAAGAAATATGAATTTATTATCTGTATGTTTCATTGAAATTTCTCCGATTCTCATAATTCTATGGACATTCCTACTCTTACCTCCCTGGGCGCTGAGTAGTACTGTGGTCTTACAAAATATTCCGTGGCAGAGTGAGCTCCGGGAATGAGTGCTGCCAACCTGTTGGCTTCCTGTGCCGTTCCTTTTCCTTCTTCAAGAGTATAGGTTGCACGGCCGGTATCATCATATACCAGTCTCTCGTTCAGAGCATCAAAAAGATTGAATATCTTAAGGAACACTGTTAAATAAACATCCATAACATTGAATGATTTTTCTGCCAGCAGATCAACCGTTGATTGAAACGGTTTTCTGGAACTGTTCATGCGAAGATATGTCTGTGTTGACGTAATCTGAGGTGTATAGGGAAGACCGCTTCCGAGTCTTCCTACTGCAGTAACATTCCAGTCATTGGTTTTCCCGATGGATGCAGTAACATTTAATGTGTGGGTCTGATCCCAGCTTAAGGGTACCGGAACTTTTTCGCTCTGCCTTCCGGACGAAATATCAAGGAAGAAAGCTGCGGATCCCGTTTCGTTCCCTTCTGCAGTCTGGAATGTATAATCAACACTTACGGCAAGCATATCAGACGGTGTTCTTCTTTTCGTAAGCGAAAAAGTAATTCCCTTAATATTACCGTAATCCTTATTAACATATTTATAATAGGTATTACTTGTACTTACTCTTATTTCCTCCTGGGCCAGAAGATCCCTTACATCCTTGTAAAAGCCGGTGATGTTAAAAGCAAGGTTATCGCTCAGCTGCTGCTGAAGTCCTAATTCATAACTCACTGTCTGCTCAGGTTTCAGATTTGCGTTGCCGTAAACAGGCGATCCGACGATCGCTTCAAAATTCGGATTTGTATATAGATATGCGTAAGGCGGCAGCTGGTAAAAATGACCGTATGAAAAATGGATAATGCCCTTATCGGTTATAGGGAATGACAATCCTATTCTGGGACTTACCATATGCTTTGCAGGAGCCTCCGCAAGCAATGCATTTTTATCAATATAAGATGGAATGTTTTTTCCGTAAGGTGAAGGATAATCACGGTTTGTGGAATAAACAGAGTTAGAATTGAAATAGTCATACCTAACACCGATGTTAAGCACCAGACTTTCAAATTCCATCTTGTCCTGTATGTAAGCAGAAAGTTCGAGCGGATATTTTGAGTACTCATCTCTCCTTGAAGTATTTAATGCCGGAATATAAGGCAGCTGGGCAGCCGAATCCCTGAGTACATCAAAATTTACGTAATTCATCTCATGATATTTTCCATGAATACCCAGCTTTAATTCATGAGATTTGTTAATCTGGCTGTTTATGTCATACTTAGCTTCATAAGTGTAGGCTCTCTGATAAAAGTGCCCGTTTAATGTTCCGCCGGAAAGAAAAGTATATTCAGCAACTTTTGTATCCAGTTTATAATCAGGCTGATATCTCGGATCCGGCACATAATCGTCGAGATTCATACCCGGACGATAGCTAACCTCGTTTCCGCCGGCATCAAGCAGAGGATAAAGATATCTTTTATAATCATAAACATTGAACGAAGCTTTCAAAGAATAAAATGTGCTGTTGCTTAAAGCATGCCTGAGTTCCAGTGAATTCAGCAGACCCCAGTCATAACGGTTATAATTTGCATCAGGATTATACTTCAGGTCATGGCTGTATGATCTGTACTTCGACCTCGAATAAACAGCATCATAATTTATCTTCACTGTAGAAAAAGGCCTGAAAGTGAGCTTACCGGTTGTATTCAGATCCAAAGAAGTACTCATTGGAACAATTGCTCCGTCTCCGGTTGAGACTACAGTTATATCATCTGCGTTGGCGGGATTCTTATAAACCGAATCCCATGGATTATGCTGTCTTATACCATATAAGTAACCCTGATTATCATTATACCTGCCCGACAGAAAGAATGATATTTTATTTTCAGTAAAAGGAATAGGACCGCTTAATGTAGCCTCGGTAACCATATTATTTAACGGCTTGATTGTATTTATATTAAAAAAAACATCATCGTTTTTGCTGAGGTAATCACCGGTGTAAAAGGAAAGATAACCTTTATAGCTGCCTCCGCCCTCTTTAGTAATGGTGTTTACAATTCCGCTCAATGCATTTCCGTACTCCGCATTGAATGTACCGCTAACCACGGAAAGTTCCTGTATGGCATTGGTGGAAATTGTAACAGTCCTGGAATTATCAAAGGGATTTGAAATTGAAACTCCGTTAACTGTATATGCAATTTCATTTGAGCGCCCTCCCCTGATGTGCAGAGCACCACCGGCATCCCTTATAATACCGGCCTGTAGACTTAATATCTGATCAACGCTTTCCACAGGAAGAGTTTCAATCTGACCTGCATCAACCGTTGTTTTTGATGAAGTGAGATCTTTCCTGATCATCGGTGCATCGGCCTGAACAACAATGGCGTCAAGTGTAATTGCAGCAGAAGAAAGTTTAATATCCAGTGATGTTGTAAAATCGGAAGCGACTTTCACATTTTCTATTCTTGTCTTCTGGTATCCGATACCGGAAACAATCAGCGTGTAAGCCCCCGGTTCAATATTATTTATGAGATATGAACCGTCTAAACCGGATGCAGCGCCCATTGTTGTCCCCTCGATAACAATGTTAATTCCGATTAACTGTTCTCCCGATTCAGTAGACGTAACCTTTCCGGAAATTTTTCCCGTACCTCCCCCGTAAACAGGAAGGGAAATGGAAAGGGTTATGAAACAATAAAGCAGGAATAATGGTAGCCTTTTAATCATCTTTTCCTCAACTTTTTTTGAAGCTTTTTATGAAAGTTTGCAACTTTTTTCTTTTGAAGTAACTAAAAGATTAGCTGAATTATCAATATATGAGGTCTTCCTTACGACTATTTCTCGGCGGCAAGAAAAGACATAGAAACATAGAAAAAATCCGGACTTTATTCAAGTCCGGATTTATAATAAGAAGTATAAAACAGTGGTTATTTCATTAATATCATTTTTTTAGATACCTGATAATCACCTGCTGTCAGTTTATAAATATAAGTTCCGCTGGCAAGTGCCGAAGCATCGATAGTTACTGTATACACTCCGGAACTCATCCTTTCACCGTTGATGGCAGTCATTACTTCCCTGCCGAGCAAATCATATACAACGAGATTTACAGTACTCTCGGAAGAAATACCAAAACGGATTGTTGTGGAAGGATTAAACGGATTCGGATAATTCTGTTCCACATAGAAATTATCAGGGGCAAGTGAGGATTCATTTCTTACGCTAATGGTATATTCTTTATCAACAACGGCTATATCAAGTCCCAGATCATTAGGATCACCTCTTGAGTAACCTGCAGTGTAAAAAACTTCATCAGCTGCATCACCATCCATGTTTGCCAGATAAATGGCATCAATATCACCACCTACACCACCGGGATTCAGTAATGAATCAATGATCTGTGCTTCATAACTTGCAGGACTTGTAATATCGCCGCCCTGGTACTCAACCCGGTAAACAGAATTGTTAGGGGCAGTCATCAAGGTAGTATATCTCGATCCGAAAACATAATCAGGTTTGCCGTCACCGTCGATATCACCATAACCGCCGCCGTTTAAACGGTCTGCACCCAACGGGGCCAGGTCAGCAATCTGAGTTGCAGATAGTGTATCATTTACAACCTGAAGCAGCCAGACTCTCGGACCCCACCATTCGGCCATCAGGATTTCTTTTGTACCGTCATTGTTAAGGTCAACAGTTACCGCAGATTTAAATGATGCTCCTTCATTGGCAAAACCATTCTGTACCGGCAATGTGGAATAAATGCCGCCGTCATTTTTTACATTATATACTTTGCCATTCTGAGCAAACAGAACTATACGGTTCTCAAGCAGAGCAAAATCCCACTTGTTGCCCGTAGCTGTTAAAACACCATCATCTTTTCCGCTGGCTTCAAGTTCCCATACCTCGTTTCCTGCAGCATCGTCCGGAATATTATTTACAGAAACCACACCATAATGATATGTTCCTGCCCTGTCGCAGAAAACTAATTCAGTGGTGCCGTCGCCATCAAAATCGGTAAGAACAAATTTATGAGGTCTTAAGTTGAAATTATCTTCCGGAGTGATTGTCCACTGGGCATTGGGAATAAAAGTACCGAGCACATCAACTCCCATATTATCGCTGCCGTCACCAACTTCTTCAAAAACCACAATACGCGCCGGATTCGGGTTTGTAGAAGCATCTAGGAAATTTATAGGACCCCACCAGATTTCCATCTTTCCGTCTTTGTCAACATCACCGTATGCCATTGGCGGCCAGGTATTCTGAAGAGGTATATCCAAAGTTGCACCCCAAACGGAATCCCATGACGTGCCGTTCCATTCAAATTTCCAAATTTTAGGAATTAATTCTTCCGGACGATCAACATAATTGTTGCTAACAGCGTATACTTCTGTTTTTCCGTCTCCATCAAAATCAACACCGCTGATCATATTTCCAAAACCACCTTCCGGCGGCGCCGGTATCTGGGACGTTCTCTGAAAAACATCCTGGGCATTAATTGTGTATGCAGAAAGCAAGAAAATTGTGAAAATTATCGAATAAATTCTTCTCATATATCCTCCTGTAAAGTGAAATAAGCATTTTTTTTATTATAGAACTTTGTCATTATCAGGTAAGTTAATTGAATTTTTTAAGTTTTGCAATATTCTGCCCCCCACAGATCTGAAGAAATTCATATAATTTACTGCTCAGAATCACGCAGCCATTCATAAATTTTTCCCTGAAACACATTTCATTTATATGATAATGTGTACACAAAGTTATACACTTCCCGGCCTGATCTGTATCTGTCCTCATTAAAATGGGAATAGAATCAGATCAGACCCGGGTTAGAATGGGATTAGAGTCAGGTTATAATACCAATCAGAGTAAAATAAACCGTATAATAATTTCAGAATCATGGCAAAAAACTGTCTGAATGGAATATATATTTACTTAATTTATTAATTGCAGTGGGGATATTCGTATAAGTAAGTGTACTCTACAAAAGAGAGTACACTTTACGTAGTATTTTATATTGAATGCTTATTCTTCTATTCCCAGCAGATACAGCATAAAGGCATACTGCAGCGAACTTATCCTGTACCGTTCGAATCTTCCTGAAGCGCCGCCATGGCCCGCAGTCATCAGAGTACTAAGCAGTAATGGATTATTATCGGTTTTCATATCACGCAGTTTTGCGACCCATTTGGCAGGCTCCCAGTACTGCACCTGCGAATCATGAAGGCCTGTAGTAACAAGAATTGCGGGATAATCTTTTGCTTCTACATTGTCGTACGGCGAGTATGAAAGCATATAATCATAATATTCTTTTTCATTCGGATTTCCCCATTCATCATATTCTCCGGTGGTGAGCGGAATCGAACTGTCAAGCATTGTAGTGACCACATCCACAAATGGTACTGCTGCAACCACTCCTTTAAATAAATCCGGACGCATATTTGCAACAGCTCCGACAAGCAGGCCCCCGGCGCTTCCGCCGGCTGCAAACATTTTATCAGTGCCTGTATAATTATTCTTAACTAGAAATTCAGCGCAGTTTATAAAATCGGTGAAAGTATTTTTTTTCTTCAGAAGTTTACCGTCTTCATACCACCAGCGGCCCATCTCCGAACCACCTCTTACATGAGCGATTGCATAAATAAATCCTCTGTCGATAAGACTCAATCTTACCGAGCTGAATGAAGCGTCGGTTGAAATTCCGTATGAGCCGTATCCGTATAGCAGCAGCGGATTGCCGTCATCTTTTTTCAAGCTTTTCTTATATACAATTGAAATCGGTACTTTCACCCCGTCATCAGCAACTGCATACAGCCTTTCCGAATAATATTCGGAGGGATTATATCCGCCCACAACCTCGTCCTGCTTCAGAAGGATTTTTTCACGGCTGGACATATTATAGTCGTATGTTGAATTAGGTGTGGTTAATGATGAAAATTCGAACCTTAAAATTTCAGTATCGAACTCAGGATTTACCGAAATATAAGCCGTGTACGCTGCTTCGCCGAAATCAAGGTAGTGTTCACCGGAACCATTCCACTTTATTATTCTGAGCTGCGTAAGTCCGTTTTTTCTCTCATCGACTACCAGAAAATTTTTAAAGATCTCAATTCCTTCAAGCAGAACATCATCCCGGTGGGGTATGATTTCTTTCCAGTTCTCCTTTGACGGATTATTTACCGGTGCTTCCATCAGCCTGAAATTCTTTGCATCATAATTAGTAACTATGTAAAACTTATCACCGTAATGATCAACATTATACTCCAGATCCCTTTCGCGCGGCTGTATGATTCTGAATTCCCCATCCGGGGTATCTGCATCAAGAAACCTGAATTCACCAGACAATGTACTTTGGGAGGTGATCATAATATACTTGTCCGATTTGGTTTTATATGCAAAGGTGTAGAATGTTTCATCCGATTCCCGGAATATTTCCTTATCCGCTACCGCGTCTTCACCGAGAGAATGCTTTAAAACTTTATACGGTCTCAGCGATTCATCTTTCACCGTATAAAAAAAAGTTTTGTTATCATTTCCCCAGGCAGCACTTCCGCTGGTGTTCTCCAGTAAATCGCTGTAAATCTTACCAGTTTCAAGATTTTTAACATAGATATTATAGATCCTTCTGCTCAAGGTATCAACCCCGAAGGCAAGAAGTTTATTATCGGGACTTACAGAAAGTCCTCCTACCGCGTAATAACTATAGCCTCCCGCCATTTCATTAACATCAAGCATAATTTCTTCAGGACTTTCAAGACTTCCTTTTTTCCTGCAGTAAAAAGGATATTCCTTCCCTTTCTCATATTTTGAATAATAATAATATCCATTGTCAAAATAGGGAACGGACTGATCGGTCTGCTTTATTCTTCCGACTATCTCGTCAAATAATTTTTCCTGAAATTTCCTGGTATGCCCGATGACTGTCTCAGTATAGCTGTTTTCATCTTCAAGATATTTTATCACTTCCGGATTATCCCTCTGGTTGAGCCAGAAATAATTATCGATCCTGGTATGTCCGTTATTAATTAATTCCTTCATTTCCTTCCTTGCCTTGGGAGGCACAGGTAATGTTGTTTCCTGCGGCAAAATTGTTCCGGCAAGAATAATGGAAATAAATACAGGCAGCAGCAAATTTTTCATGGTAGTTTCCGTTTCTCTCTGTTAAAATTTACCGTTTCCCCCGAATTAAATATCCGCTTAAGGATATGACAGAAAATTACCACTTCTAATAATCATTATAAAATTTACAAAAAAAACAATGGCCTGTTATGGGGGTTTTTCCATATCTTTAAATAATAAGATTTAATTGTTTAGTGTTTAATATAAAAATCAGCCCTCTTTCTGCTTGTTTCAATGATAAGCATGAAAAATGAGCATGATGAAATAAAGAGTTTAAAAGATATTATACTGCACATGGCATATTGGTTAATGGATTTTCCGTTTTTTTCAACAGTAATAAACTGATATGAGCATCTTATATAACATACTTGGAAAACCGGGCAGGGATAATGCATTATATATTAAAATAAACAGCGGTAAAAGATTTTACAGACTCCTGTTCGACTGCGGGGAATCCGTGCTTGCTTCACTTGACCAGAGTGAAATTAAATCGATCGATTACATTTTCTTCTCTCATTGCCATATTGACCATGTAGCGGGGTTTGATTACCTGTTCAGGAGGATTTACGACAGGGAAAAGCCGGTGGTAATATATGGTCCCCCCGGCATTACGAAAATCATCTTCAATCGCTTAAACGGGTTTACATGGAACCTGGTTTCGGATCTTAAGGGGGAATGGATAATTAACGAATTCGAAAATGGTGAAGTGAAAACATCGGTGATTAAAGCATCCGATTCGTTCTCAAAAATATCATCTTCTGCATCAGCAAAGCGGGATGAATTTATATTACTCACCCAGGATTTCGGGATTAAAATGTTTTTCCTGAATCACTCTATCAGTTCAGCCGGATACCTGATAAAAGAAAAAGAAACTTATAATATAGATAAGGATTTACTGGCACAGCTTGGAATTACTGCAGGAGAATGGCTTCAAAAAGTAAAAGATGAAAACTCGGATATTAATGAAATCATATATACCGGCGGAAGAAGCTACTCGGTTCTTTATCTTAAAGAACTTCTTTTAAGAAAAAAAGAAGGCGATTCCCTGGCATATATGACAGATTTTGTTTTTGACGGACAAGCTGAAGAAGCAGTAAAAATCATTAAGAACTGCGATACAATTGTCTGCGAAAGCCAGTATCTGGAGGATGAGAAACACCTTGCGGAACAGAATTTTCACATCACCGGCAGCCAGGCAGGAAAAATAGCGGCGGATGCGGAAGCAGATAAGCTGATACTGTTTCATGTGTCGGACCGCTACAGGGGTGATGATTTCCTGGCTATGCTTGATGAAGCGAGAGTAGTATTTCCGAAAACATATTATCCGCCGGAGTGGAAAATTTAAACATGCTAAAGGCGTAAGTTGGAATTATTTTCGATCTTAATACTTTTTGCCGCAGGAACTGCAGCTGGATTTGTAAATGTTCTTGCCGGGGGAGGCTCATCATTAACACTGCCTGCCCTTATTTTTCTCGGACTGGATTCATCAGTTGCAAACGGAACAAACAGGATCGGAGTTCTTTTGCAGAATGTATCTGCAGTTTATTCGTTCAAGAAGGAAAAATACCTTGAAACGGCTGTCAGTTTTAAGCTTGCCCTGGCAACATTGCCAGGTTCAATTGCAGGCGCAATTATTTCAACACACCTCAGTAACGATCTCTTCAATAAAATCCTCGGTGTTATTATGATCGGTATAATTATTATGATGATTATACCAAAGAGTAAAAGCAAATTCCCAGATATTGAAACAAAGCATATTCCCGTAGCTGCTCATATCTCAATGTTTTTCATTGGTTTCTACGGAGGTTTTATCCAGGTTGGTATCGGCTTTCTTCTGATGGCTGCATTACGCGGACTGCTGAAGGTTAATCTTATCAGGGTAAATATGCATAAAGTGTTTATTGTCCTGATAAGTACGGTACCGGCATTCATAGTTTTTATAGTAACAGACAATATTCACTGGGGATACGGTTTTAGTCTCGCTGCCGGAAATGCACTGGGTGCCTGGTTTTCAGCAAAAGTACAGATTAAAAAAGGTGAGGATTTCATTAAAACATTTCTGATAATTGCCATTATGCTGATGGCAGTGAAGCTGCTCGATATATTTTAGTGAATCTTCTGAATTGTACTTTATCAGAAAAAATTTAAATTTAAAAAATAATTTACCGGAAAAATGCAGATAACCATCTCAGATAAAAGAAAACTGAATAACGGAGTCGAAATTCCATATTTCGGTTTCGGTACTTATCAGTTAAGGAACCGTGCTGCAAAGGAGGCAGTTCTGAACGCACTTGAAGCGGGTTACAGACATATTGACACTGCCGCTGCATACGGCAATGAAAAGGAGATCGGCGAAGCCTTGCGCGAAAGCGGAATTCCCAGAAATGAGGTTTTCATTACAACAAAGCTCTGGAACGAGGATCAGGGTTATGATTCTGCACTTGAAGCTTTTAATCTCAGCCTGGACCATCTAAAACTGGATACTGTGGATCTTTACCTGATCCACTGGCCGGTTACTCTTAAAAGGCTGGAATCATGGAAAGCCATGGAAAAGATTGCCGCAGGAGGAAGATGCCGCGCTATAGGTGTAAGCAATTTCACCGAACGCCATCTTGATGAACTGCTTGAAAACTGCAGAATAATTCCCGCCGTAAACCAGGTTGAATTTAATCCCTTTCTGTACCAGAAAGAGCTTTATAACTACTGCGAAAAGAAGGGGATTGCCATTGAAGCATATACACCTTTATTAAGAGGACATAAGCTTGATCATCCCGTACTTAAAGATTTATCAGGCACATATCATAAAACTACAGCGCAAATACTGCTCAGATGGTCGCTTGAACATAAGTTAATTGTAATTCCAAAGTCTGCACATAAATCCAGGATAATTGAGAATGCCGATATCTTCGATTTTTCAATTTCTCCTGCTGATATGATTAAACTTGATTCTTTAAATGAGGGTTACAGGGTGGCATGGGACCCGGTGTCAATAAAATAATAAGTGTTTTGAATTGCTCAGTTCTTTAAAAGTTTTTTAAGAAATTTACCCGTAATACTTCCCCTGAAACCTGCAATTTGTTCGGGAGTGCCTTCGGCAACTATTTTTCCGCCTTTATCACCACCGCCCGGTCCAAGATCAATAATCCAGTCGGCTGTTTTTATTACATCAAGATTATGCTCAACAACTATAACCGTATTCCCCTTTTCCACAAGCTTATTCAGGACAGACAGAAGAATGTTTACATCCTCAAAATGCAGTCCTGTAGTAGGTTCATCAAGAATATAAACTGTTTTCCCTGTACTCACCTTGCTCAGTTCGGCAGCAAGTTTTACCCGCTGCGCCTCTCCGCCGGAAAGAGTTGTTGCCTGCTGACCCAGGGTAATATAGCCAAGACCTACATCGTGCAGAGCCTTCAGTTTTCGTTTAATTCTCGGATGCTCTTCAAAAAACTGCAGAGCGATGTCAACCGTCATATCCAGCACATCGGAGATCGACTTGGTTTTAAATAAAACTTCAAGAGTTTCGCTGTTATATCTTTTGCCCCGGCAGGATTCACACTCCACATAAACATCAGGCAGAAAATTCATTTCAATTTTTCTTAATCCATCACCGCCGCATTCCTCACACCTGCCGCCGGAAACATTAAAACTGAATCTGCCGGTGGCGTAACCGCGCATCTTTGATTCCGGAAGCTGGGCATAAAGATCCCTTATAAATGTAAAAAGGCCAGTATATGTAGCAGGATTTGATCTGGGTGTTCTGCCTATGGGCGACTGGTCAATTTCGATAACCTTATCAATATGCTCCAGTCCCTTAATATCCTTGTACGGAAGCGGGACAGATTTGGATTTATAGATATCCGCCATCAGGATTTTTACAAGGGTTTCATTAATTAAAGTCGATTTGCCAGAACCGCTTACTCCTGTAATACATGTAAACAATCCAAGCGGAATTGTCAAATTGATTTTTCTCAGGTTATTTCCCGACGCACCGGTCAGAATAATATTCTTTCCGTTAGCAGTCCGGCGGGTCTCCGGAATTTTTATCTTCTTTTCTTCCCTCAGATATGACAAGGTTAAAGAATCCTTGCCGTCCCCGGAACCAAGAAGATTTTCGGCGGTATCTGATAAAATAACCCTGCCGCCTCGTTCACCGGCACCGGGACCAAGATCGACAATATAATCGGCACTCTCGATTGTTTCCCTGTCGTGTTCAACAACAATTACGGTATTACCCAGATCCCGGAGGTTCTTCAGCGAGCTTATCAATTTAATATTATCGCTCTGATGCAGACCGATGCTCGGTTCATCGAGCACATAAAGCACCCCGGCAAGCTGAGTTCCGATTTGCGTTGCCAGCCTTATTCTCTGGGATTCACCACCGGATAAAGTCCTGGCCGATCTGTTTAAGGTCAGATAATCAAGTCCGACATTCAGAAGAAATTTCAGCCTCTCCATTATTTCTTTAAGAATCGGTTTTGCAATTATTGCACTGTTGCCGGAAAGTTTAACATTCTTGAAGAATTTATCTGCCTTCAGGATTGAAAGAGCTGTGATCTCACTGATATTTTTCCCTTCAAACTTTATAGCCAGTGATTCCTTCTTCAATCTACCGCCTCCGCAGGATGGACAGACCACTGTAGTCATATAAGATTCCACCCAATCCCTGATATTGCTGGAAGTAGTGGTTGCATAATAATTTTTAAGATAATTTATCAGGCCGGCAAACTTATGCATATAGGTAGCCGGTTTGCTTCCGCCGTATGAGTAGGTGAAAGAAATTTTTTCTTTTGTGCCGTACAGAAGAATATTTTTCTGTTCATCGTTTAGCGAGGAAAGCTTTGTATCGAAGCTGAACCCATATTTAGCGGAAGCTACTTCAAGCTGGTTAAAGAACCATATCGGTCTTGGTTTTCCCAGCGGAAGGAGGGCTTCATCATTGATGGATTTGTCCCATTCCGGAATTATAAGTTTAAGGTCAAGTTCTTTTTTTTCACCAAGTCCTTCACAATCCGGACAGGAGCCGTAAGGCGAATTGAAAGAAAAAGAGTTTGGTGCAAGTTCCCTGTAATTTATGCCGCAATCGATACACGCAAGATGTCTGCTGTAGGTAAAATCCTGTGTTCCGTCATTGATAATCAGAATTCCGTCACCGTAATTGAGTGCAACATCTACTGATTCAGTAAGCCTGTAACTATTAGCCTCATTAATAGCCATCCGGTCAATGTGGATTTCAATATTGTGAACTTTATACCTGTCAACCTGAAATCCCCTTTCAATGGGAATAATTTCCCCGTCAACCCTTACTTTCGTAAATCCATCAGAAATTATTTCCTCAAACAATTCCCGGTAATGGCCTTTCCTGCCCCTGACAACAGGAGCAAGTATACTTACTTTTTTCCCGGCAAGGCTATTTGCTATCGATTCAATGATCTGGCTGGTGCTTTGCTTAACAACGGGTTTTCCGCAATTATAGCAGTAGGGGACTCCCAGACGGGCATACAGAAGTCTGAGGTAATCATAAATTTCTGTTACTGTGCCTACGGTGGATCTTGGATTTCCCGACGTGGATTTCTGTTCAATTGAAATTGCAGGGCTTAATCCTTCAATAAGATCCACATCCGGCTTTTCAAGCATGTCAAGAAACTGCCTGGCATATGCCGACAAAGATTCTATGTACCTTCTTTGTCCTTCAGCATAAATTGTATCAAAAGCCAGCGAGGATTTTCCCGAACCGGATAATCCGGTGATCACTGTTAGTGTTTCACGGGGAATTTCGACATCGATATCCTTTAGATTATGCTCCCTGGCGCCTTTAATTATTATAGTTTCTTTTTCCAATTTGCTTAAATTTGTTTTAAAAAACCGAACATCTATTTTACTCAGTTGTTATTTGAAAATCAATTAAATTAGAAGTGCACCAGACACAATGCCCGGTTTAGTAAAGCCATTACGAACAGTAAAAAAGGTTTCCGAAACCGTATACAAGGAAAAAGGTTCTGTATTTAACGGAATAATCTATCCTGTTTCAAACGAGGAGGAAACCTACAATATCCTTCAGGAATTGAGGAAAAAGTATTATGATGCCGCTCATCACTGTTATGCATTCAGACTGAATAATAATTTATTCAGGTATTCCGATGACGGTGAGCCATCCGGCACCGCCGGTATAAGAATATTAAATGCAATTGATCATAATGAACTTAGTGATGTTCTTTGTGTTGTGATCAGATGGTTCGGAGGAATAAAACTCGGTGTGGGGCCGCTGGGAAAGGCTTATTATTTATCAGCTGGAAACGCAATCAGCAGTGCAGAGATATTTGTTAAAATGCCATTTTACGAATACACTTTTACAGTCCCTTACGAATTTACAAGGCAGTTTTATCATCTGCTGGAAAAATTCAAAGCCAGGATAATAAACAGGAATTATAACAGTGTGCCGGAAATTAAATGTCTCCTGCCGGTTGAGCATGAAGATTCACTGATCCTTGAAATTAAACACTCATCACACGACAGGATTAATTTCCTGAAAGAAGAAGCCCTCAGATATTATTAAAAAAATACTTTCCTGTTGTAATCCTTTGACAATTGATAAGTGTGAACTAATATTTACGTTCCAATTACCCTGCAGCTAAATACCGCTTAGCCTACGCAAAAGTATGGAGCTATGCGGGGGATAGCTGCAGGGTAGGCGCAACATAGGCGGAAGATTAACAAGTTTGATTAGGGACATATGTAGCTCACAAATATCAATATTACTACATTATTATTTGCTTAATTATTTACATATATAGATATTTGTTATAAACAATATTATAAGTTATATATGGAATATAAGGAAATAGAACAAACTGCAAAAAATCTGGCAGATCTTACGTTTACATTATTAGCAAACTGCCAGCAAAAAGAGGAAAAACTAGCGGAAGTGCACGGTTTGACCCAGGCTGAATTTCGCTGCCTCAGATTATTTACAATTGATGAGGTTGTAAATAACAAACATATAGCCAAAAGGATGAATCTTAGCCCCTCAAGGTTAACCAGAATTATTGACGGGCTTGTGAACAAGGGATACATAATAAGAGAAATAAATCCTGCTGACAGAAGGAACATGAAAGTTTCTCTTTCTCAAAAAGGTGTAATACTTGTCCAGCAGCTTAACAAGGCTTATATAAATATTCACAAGGAGATCCTGCAGGATATCGATGAGTCGCAGCACGAATCGCTTATTTCAGCGATGACTCAGTTGTTATCTGCTCTTGAAAAGTGGATCGCGAAGTCTTAGGATCGGGGACTTTCAGGACTGTTTTCTGTTATGCTTTATCCCCAGTCCGACGCCGTCGCCGACGGGTAGTATTGTTGAATCAAGCTGGGGATGATTCATAAAAACATCATTAAAGTCCCTTATAAATTTTGTTGATGTTTTGTAGCTCGCCGGTATTCTGGCAGAAGCAGTAAATCCATGCCAGAGCAGGTTATCGACAAAAATGATTCCCCCTTTTTTCAGCAGGATCATTGAATAATCAAACAACTTTTTATAATCCTCCTTGTCGGCATCCAGGAAAATAAAATCATACTTTTTCCTGAGGGAGGGCAGCACATCGATGGCATCCCCTTCAAATAGCTTAATCTTTTCCCCTTCTTCCGATTTCTCAATATAATTCCTTGCCACTACGATATTATCTTTGCTCTTTTCAATAGTGTGTATTTCCGATTTCCGCTTCAGGTTCCGTGCAATTCGTATTGTTGTATATGCTATGGCAGTTCCCAGTTCAAGTACTCTTTTGGGCGATTTGATCCTGACAAGCTGTTCGATGAATGCCGCTGCATCCCAGCTTAAAATAGGGACCTTGAAATTTCTTGCATACTCCTCCATCTCATTTAAAAGCCCATCATCTTTTTTTCTGAAGTTTTCAAGGTATTGAATCTGCCGGGGATAAATAATACTGCTCATAATAATCCGTTATTTTAATAAAATCATTTTCTTTGACACGCTGTAATCGTTTAATCTAAGTCTGTAAATATATACCCCGCTTGAACAATAAACCCCCTTATCATCCCTGCCGTTCCAGCTAACGGAATATTCACCTTCAGTAATATTTTTACTGAGAAGGGTTTTCACCTTTCTGCCCAAAGCATCAAAAATTTCAAGCGATGCTTCGGAGGGCATATCGGCAAAGAATCTGATCCGCGTAAAATTATTGAACGGATTAGGATAATTATTGCTCAGAATATAATTTATATCCTGCTCTGCAGAGTGTTCAATGATCATACCTCCGTAATTGAAGCTATAATAACCGGCAGCAGGAATTCTCACTGTGTCACCCGTCATCCGGGTATAAGTAAAATAGAATTTTACTACCTGGTTATCAGTTAAAGCAGGAACCAGAAACAAATATTTCAAGGAATCTTTTATCCCATTAAGTTCTTCGTACTTACTTTTACCGGTTGATAAAAACAATTTTGCATTTGAGATATCATTGTCAAGAAACATTTTATTTATAATAAACCGCTGATTTGAAAATTCAAGGTTGGGAAATTCAACGGCTTTGGATGCTGAAACCAGGCCATATCCCCTTTCGTTATCAGGTGACGAGTAATTTCCGGCAGTTCTCAGAATTATATCTCTCATCTGAACATTCGAAAGATGATTATGTGCCGATTTCAGAAGGGCAGCTGCACCGGCAGCTATTGGTGCTGCCAGGGAGGTTCCTGACGTAGTGCCGTACAATCCGTCCTGTACCGCAGAGGCAACAAAAACGCTTACGCCCAACGCTGTAACATCAGGTTTAATTCTTCCGTCTGCTGTTGGGCCTCTGCTGCTGAATCCGGCCACCCGGTTCTGGTTATCTATTGCGCCTACAGCAATAGTATTAAATCCGTCAGCGGGAGCAATTATATAGAACCAGGGCTGAAGACCTTCGTTCCCGGCAGAAGTAATCGTCAGTACTCCTCTTTGAAAAGCCAGCTCCGCTGCTTTTGTAACTATTGCGGTTTTACCGTTCATATCCTGGTATGAATACGAAAAATTCTCAAACTCGTTATAGCCAATCGAACCGGTGGTAATATCAACACCGTAATTTTCCATCCACTGAAGTGCAGCCGCATAATTATCTTCTTCAATCTGTCTTTCAGAACGGATATCTTCGGTTTTTGCAAGCAGGAACTTTGCATTGTAGGCAGCCCCGATCAGAACAGAATCTTTAAACCCCCCGATAACTGAAAGCACGCTTGTTCCATGGTTATGCTGGCTGAGAGCATCCCCGGTCTGATTTTCGGTAACGCCATCGCCGAAAATAAAATCATACTCATCCAGAACGTCAATACCTGCAAGTGACTCCAGGGTTCTCCATCTGAACCCGGTATCCAGCAGACCCAGCAGAACATCTTTTCCGGTTATTCCTTTTGAATGGACCCGGGGAATATCCGAAATTTCAAGCTGCAGAAGTGAATTTCCGTAAAGCGATGAATCTGCATTATTATATTTCATCAGGGCATGGTTAAATTCCGGGAAAGTGCTTCGGAATGTTTTCACCGGTTCAATCCTGTCGATAAAATCCTGACTGGCGAGATAATTGAGCTGTTCTTCATTAAGATATGCCGAGGCAGCATTGAACCAGTTAAGAACATTAATCACCCGGATACCGGTAGAGGCCAATGCTTCAATGTATTCTTTTTTTACGGGAATATCTTCGATTGTAATATAATCGCCGCCCATCGTCCTTTTTCTTCTTTCAATACATCTGTCTGAAAGAAGCGACACAGCGGAATTGTAGACATCGGATCCTTTTGCAATTACATTACCAGGCATTTTTTCGCCAAAATAGATCAGATATTTCTGCTGCGCAAACGAATTTTGCAGAATTAAAAGAAAAAGTAACGCTATTATTCTCATTTTTTCCGATGTTTCTTCAAAATATAAATGGTTTCGGAATGAGAGTAAAATACTTTGGCAGTACCTTTTATTCGATAATTGTAAAAATACGTTCGAACCTGATACCGCCGAAAATATTCATAAGGTCAAAATCAGATGAAGCCGAGATCCATGACCAGTAAATCATCAGTGCTTTACCAATAATATAATCCTCGGGCACGAATCCCCAGTACCTGCTGTCCATACTGTCGTCCCTGTTATCGCCGAGGACAAAATAATAATCCTTCCTGAATGTATATTCCTTAACCGGTCTTCCTTCGATAGTAATTACGGTTCCCTCAATATCCACAACATTTCTGCCGTATTCGCGGTTAATCACCATTCCCCATGTCTCAATATTCTTACGGTCAAGTGGAAGTACATATCCTTTATAGGGAACTTTAAGCGGACCGTAATAATCAGGATCCCAGTCTTCATAGGAATAAAACATCTCCTGATCATTATATCTGTTTCTTGGTGCGGATCTGTCAATTTTAACATGAGCAGGTTCATTAACTCTCAGGCCGTTCACAAATACATCCTTGTCCTTTATCACCAGCGAATCCCCCGGTCCTGCTGCAACCCTTTTGATATAATTTACCCTTTCAAGGGGATGAAGTTCATTCTTTTTACCGGGGAATTCAAAAACAATTATATCATTTATCTCCGGTTTTGAAATTCCGAATAAAGTATGGGAACCGATATTTACATCTGTAAACGGGATATTGCGCGGAGTGGTCACCGAATAAGCAAGCTTATTTACAATTATGAAATCGCCGATCAGCAAAGTATTTTCCATAGAGCCGGTGGGTATTTTAAAGGCATCTACCATAAAGCCTTTAACGATAAGAGCGATGATGGCGGCAAACAGAAAAATCCTTATGAATTTTCCCAGTAATGATCTTTCCTTATGAACTCTGTACATGGAAAATATTCCTTTTATTCATCTATCTGCAGCACGGCCAGAAAAGCCTCCTGCGGTATTTCAACATTGCCCACCTGTTTCATTCTTTTCTTGCCTTCCTTCTGTTTTTCAAGAAGTTTTCTCTTCCTTGTAATATCCCCGCCGTAACATTTTGCCAGAACGTTTTTCCTGAGTGCTTTAATTACAGATTTTGAAATAACCTTGGTACCGATGGCAGCCTGAACACTTATTTCAAACATTTGTCTCGGAATCAGGTCCTTTAATTTGCTTGATACTTTTCTTCCCCATTCGTAAGATTTATCCCTGTGAACTATTATTGACAATGCATCAACAGGTTCACCGTTCAGCAGAATATCCAGCTTAACAAGCTCGGATTCCTTGTAACCTGTATATTCATAATCCAGCGATGCATAGCCGCGGGAAATAGACTTAAGCTTATCATAAAAATCGAATATTATTTCCGCCAGCGGGAACTCATAGGAGATATCGGCCCTGGTAGGATCAATATAAGTGGTATTTATATAAGTACCTCTTTTATCCATCGACAACTTCATAATATTTCCGACATATTCGCTGGGGCAGACAATCTGGGCCTTAACGTATGGCTCTTCCACACGATCAATCTCTCCCACCTGGGGCATCTCGGCAGGATTATCTACAATAATTTTTTCACCGTTCTTTTTATATACATGGTATTCAACGTTGGGCAGTGTGGTAATAATCGACTGATCATATTCCCTGAACAATCTTTCCTGAACAATCTCCATATGCAGCATTCCCAGGAATCCGCATCTGAATCCGAATCCCAGTGCTGCAGATGTTTCCGGCATATAGACCAGAGCCGAATCATTCAATCTGAATTTCTCAAGCGCATCGCGCAGATCTTCAAATTCATCTGAATCTGTAGGATAAAGTCCGCTGTACACCATCGGTTTTACTTCTTTATAACCGGGCATCGGTTCTTTAGAGCCATTTTTAAGATGAGTAACAGTGTCGCCTACTTTAGCATCGTGTACATCTTTAATTCCGGCAATAAGGTATCCGACATCCCCGGCTGACAGCTCATCGGTTTTGATCTTCTTTAATCCGAGAACACCGATCTCTTCCGCTTCGAATTGCTTATCAATGGCAAAGAAACGGATCTTTTCGTTAGTTCTGAGGGTACCATTAAAAATACGGATATAAGCAACTGCACCACGGTAAGGATCGAAAATAGAATCAAAGATCAAAGCCTGGAGCGGCAGATCAGGATCTCCTGAGGGCGGAGGAATTCTCTTTATGATAGCTTCCAGAATTTCTGGAATGCCTATCTTGGATTTTGCGCTAGCCAGAAGAATATCGCTGTCCTCGCAGCCAATCAGGTCAATAACCTGTCCTTTAATTCTGTCGACTTCCGCACTTGGAAGATCTATTTTGTTCAGCACAGGAATTATTTCAAGTCCTGCATCGATGGCAAGATAAAGATTGCTGATTGTCTGTGCTTCCACACCCTGTGCGGCGTCAACCACAAGGAGGGCGCCTTCACATGCTGCCAGTGAACGCGAAACCTCATATGAAAAGTCAACATGCCCCGGTGTATCGATCAGATTAAGTACATATGATATTCCATCAGATGCTTTATACTTCATCTGTACGGCATGAGATTTTATTGTAATCCCCCGTTCCCGTTCAAGTTCAAGATCATCAAGCAGCTGTGCTTTGGCCTCTCTCTCTGAAACAGTGCCTGTTTTTTCGAGAAGGCAATCAGCGATGGTCGACTTACCGTGATCAATATGGGCTATAATACAAAAGTTACGAATATAATTCATTCATCTCAAAACAATTAACTTGTAAATATAGCTACTGAATAAGTTTGTTTAAAGCCATTTAATTAAAGGATTGCCAGTTAAAGGACGGAGAGCGGTAGAATTTTAAAGAAAATCCGGCAGCACAGGCAGAATGCTTTAGTAAAATGAGGATAAATACCGGGGCAGATTCCCTTTCCGGAAAACTGATTATGGAAATTATTTTCTATTGTTTTCGTAAGATATTTAAGAGATATCCTTCGCGGAGGGCATATCCGGAGACTGTCATTTTAGTTATGCCCAGAGTGCTGAAAATATGCTTCAGAATTAACAGGCCGGCCGGAATAATGTCGGCACGTCCCTTTTCCATTCCGGGAATAGATTTTCTTTCTTCCGTTGTTGAAAATTCAAGGATTGTTTCAGCCGCATAATTAAATTCATCGGATGTGAATGAAAACCCGTTCAGATCAGCGGGAACCCGGTCATGTTTTTTAGCAGCTATTACTGCAGCGACAGACTGAATTGTACCCGATGCGCCTGCAGCAATATCATAGCCGGAATTGAATTTCCGGAGTTCTGGTTCGTTCAGGTTATTCAATATGTATTCAGAGCAGCTTTTAATTGCACGGGGAGTTAAAAGAAATTCCGGGAAGAACATTTTACTAAGGCGCACTGCGCCAAGCTTATAGCTATGCACAAAATCGTTCGATCCGTTCAGTCCAATTATAATTTCAGTGCTTCCGCCGCCTATATCCACACACAATATTTTTTTATCAGAAATCTGAAGGGCATTGAGTATACCTATCTGAATATATAAAGCCTCTGTTTTCCCGTCTATAACGTCAACCTTAATTCCGCAGTTCCGGTACAAGGCATCTTTAAATTGACCGGAGTTTCCAGATTCCCTTACTGCACTCGTGGCAACCGCATAAAGATCTGCTTTATAATATTCAGCAAGTCTCCTGAATTCATTAAGTACTTCAACGGATTTTTTTATCTCACTTTCCGAAATATGCCTGAGAACCCCGCGATCTTCTGTCCCCAGTCTCATTACAACCCTTTCCCTCCGAACAGTATTCACAGAATCCCCTGATATTTCAGCGATAATAAGATGAAATGAATTTGTGCCTATGTCGATAACGGCTTTATACCGACTCACGTTTAACCCTGGCTGCGGTTCTGCCTATAATTACTTTGCACATATCGAAGACATCATTTGTGGTGATATCGTCTATTAGCTCCGACTTTCTGATAAAGTATTTGTTACCGCCGATGGGAGCCCAGTTGTAAGGATTAGTTGGTCCGAAAATGGAAAGCTGAGGTGTATCTGTTGTTCCGGCGGCATGCATTATTCCGGTATCATTGGAAATAAAGAGATCTGAAAAAGAAACCAGTGCCGCTACTTCAGTTATTTTCCGGTTCAGAAAATAACCGGCATTAACCAAAAGATTCTTTTTCATGAAATTTATTTCTTCTTTATCGGTGGAGCTGCCGGTAAAATAGAAGGTGGCGTTATAGGAGGAGTCCAGCATATCGATCAGTTCAACATATTTTTTCAACGACCACCGGTTCTGGTCCTTGCCGGCGCCTACATGCAGGCCGATAAGCAATTTCCCTGGCGGAAGGTCCAGACTCCTTATAAAATCACCTGCTTTGCGGACATCTTCGGCATCAAATGTAATTTCTGATTTATATGTCGACGGGGAAATTCCAAGCCGGCGTACGATGTCCAATATTCTTTCCGCAACATTCGAATCGGGTTGAAGCTTCCAATCAATATTTTCCCTTACGTTAAAGAGAAAGGCGCTTTTATTCTTTACGCCGTTCAGTGAAGATGGACCAATTCTGTATTCCGCATCTGAAAAGCGCGAAATAAGATTGCTTGTAAATGATACTGATACTGTAACCGGAACAATTACAAGATCATAATTATCCCTTAGAACATTTGACAGTTTTTTAAGGTAGAGCGGATTCCAGAGCATTTTTTTTCTGAACACGAACAGGCGGTCGATAAACTTATTCTTTTCGACACCGTAAAAATTCTGTGGACCCGCGAGAAGGGTAATTTTGCAGCCCGGATATTTTTCTTTGATTCCCCTGAATAATGAAACGCCGGCCAGCATATCACCAAACTGGTTATGCTGCCTGACAATTAAAATATTCCCGGGATCAAATTCTGCGGGCAGTTGTTTTTCAGGAACGGCAAAAAAAGAATTAACAACCTTGTATATAATTCTTTCCTGTAAATTATTCCCTGACATTACCCCTTATCATTTGTTTTATCCTGTTTATCATCAATTTCCTTGTAATCTGCTTCCTCAACATCCCTAAACTTACTTTCCCCTTTTTCATTCTTCTTTAAATTCATCCTTATTGAAGTTTTTATCCTCAGGAATGTCTTCACTACAAGGTATAAAACATAAAATATCAGCAGATATATAAAAAACTTAAGCATCGGTTAATCCAGACTTTCTTGCCTCCGGTTTAAAATACTCGGTTACGCCCCTGTCCTTTCTGAATATTTGTTTATACAGCTCTTCGAAATCCTGTTCATTATTCACAAAGTCGATATCAGTAGAATTTAAAATTATAAGCGGAGTATCGCTGTACCTGAAAAAGAAATGATTATATGCTTCACTCAATTCTTCTATATAACTTCTTGTTATACCGCGTTCGATTTTCCTTCCTCTCATTTTGATGTTGTACATCAGCCTGTCCAGCCCCGATTGAAGAAAAACCACCAGATCAGGTTTCCGGAGATTCCTGGCCAGAAGAGGAAAAATCGATTCATAAAGTTTCAGCTCTTCGCCGCTGAGATTAAGGTATGCAAATATCCTGTCTTTATCAAAGATATAATCACAGACTGTATATTCCGTAAACAGGTTCCCCTGGTTCAGAATTTCCTGCTGTTTATACCGGTTGATAAGGAAGAACATCTGTGTCTGAAATGCAAACCTTTTACGATCCATGTAAAATTTTTCGAGGAACGGGTTTGCTTCAAACTGTTCCAGTATCAGTTCGGCATTGAGTTTATCCCTCAGTTTCCTGGCGAGAGTGGTTTTTCCGGAACCGATAACACCTTCAATTGCGATGTACTTTACTTCTCCCGATGAGTCCAAAGCTTAACCTAAATAATTTTTTCAGGAAATATACGAATAATATTTTTTACTGTTACGTTTTCCAGCATCTCAGCTGCCGTTTTCCCCAGCTGCGGATGAATAAATGCCGGGTCTATTTCATTAAGCGGCACCAGCACAAACTCCCTTTCGGGAATCCCTTTATGGGGAACTGTAAGAAAATTATTATCAATTATCTCTTTATTAAAGAACAGGATATCTATATCGATCTCCCTTTCGCCCCATCTTTCCGAGGTTGTTCTGCCGGTCTCCGATTCCACCTTCTTGAGGAATTCGTATAAACCAGCAGCATCCTTACCGGTATTTATAACCACAACCGCATTCAAAAAATCGGGCTGATCACTCCTGCCGTAGGGTAAAGTCTCATAAACGGATGAAATATTGACGATCCTTTCTTCTGATGAAATATGCTTAACAGCGTTTCTCAGGTATTGCATCCGGTCACCCTTGTTCGAACCCAGGGCAAGATAAACCGTGTTTATTTCTGATCCTCCATTTCCTCTCTCGATTTTATCACTTCAACTTCAACATAGTCAATCACTCCGCCGAGAGGAGGATTATTTTTTCTTATGCGGACGGCAATCTTGTTTATCTTCGTGAAATTTTTGAGCAGCTCATTTGCAATTTTATATGTAAGCGATTCAAGCAGGTAATATTTCTGCTCCAGCACCAGCTTGTACATAAACTTGTAAACAGAATTATAATCGATTGTCTGCTGCAGATTATCGTGTGCTGATGCCCCGGAAAAGTCGGTATAAATGTCCACATCGGCTTCGAACTTTCCACCTACGCTCTGCTCTTCAGTAAGAACGCCATGATATGCGTAAAAGGTCGCCTTTCTGATCCTGATTATATTATCCATCTATTTTTACTGCCTGTTCCTTTTTTTTATTCCTCTGCAGGAATACACTTGATAAATTCGCAATTAATAACCCCGCCAGCACCATTGCCGAACCCGCAACATGATTGAATAACAATACTTCATTATAAAGCAGCCACCCCAGCAGCAAAGCAATTACAGGGGTTATAAATGCAATAAGCGACAGCATAACTATGCTTATACGTTTCAGCAGCCAGTAAAATGAAGTAAATGTAACAATACTTCCAAAAAGCGCCAGGTATGTTACTGATAAAACTGCATTTGAGTCAAATCTTAAACTTGAAATATCTTCAACCAGAAGACCAGCCGTCAGCAGAATGACACCGGACAAAAGCATTGGAATAAAATTCATGGAAAGCGGATTCAGGTGGTAACCGTATTTTTTAACTGCAACAGCTATAAATGCCTGGATTATTCCGCTGAGCACAACAGCTGCCATCCCCCAGAAATGAATTGTTATATCAACGCTGAACTGATCCGAAAAAATCACAACAATTCCTGAAAATCCGATGATCAGACCGGCTATGTTATATATGCTGATTTTCTCTTTCGGAATGAAAAGGTATGACAGTATTACTACAAAAAAAGGATATACTCCAAACAGCACCGAAGCCAGTCCGGAAGGAATATATTGTTCTGCCCAGTAAACCAGCGCAAATGAAACAGCAAAAGAAAACACACCCAAAATAATGTACAAAATTAATGATGTGCGGTCTTTCTGAATAGAAATTCTTCTGAACTTCATTATAAGTGCTATAACTGCAGCTGCCAGGGTAAATCGTATACCTGAAGATATCAGCGGCGTAAGCGATTCAAGGCCGAATCTTATGGCAATCCAGGTTGAACCCCAGATTAAACAGATCAGCACATATATCGATATTACTTTTAAGCTTCCAGAATTCATCTGTTCTCGCTCATTGCAATTATACCAACCGACCTTCCCGATTCGGGACCATCCCTCCTGTAGGAATGCAGCAGGTTATTTGATTTAAATGTACACAATCCGGAATACTGTATGTTTTCTTCAGGTACACCGAAAGACCTGACGGCATCATAGTTTTTCCCCGAAACATCAAGCAGAAACTTTGATCCTGACGGCGTAAAATACTTTTCATTGAAAAGGGCAGCAACTTCCCCGCCCACTTCATATACCTCCCTGCTTATGGAGGGTCCGATATATATTATCATATTACCCGGCGAACATTTGTAAATATCCACCAGTTCGGTTATTGTTTTCTCAACGATACCTGCACGGGTGCTTCTCCAGCCGGCATGGATACCGGCGATCATTTTTTTACTGTAATCGTATATGTAAACGGAAGTGCAGTCGGCTGCACTTATCATTATTCCAAGACCGGGTACATCCGTAATTATTGCATCACTTTCACCCGCATACCCAGGTTTACCGGCATATCTTATGTTACTGCCGTGCACCTGTTTCTGGTATACAATATTATTAATACCCAGTGTCTTAAAAAAATTATTTCTCCTCTCTTTAACTTTTTCAGGAGCATCTCCCACGGACAGAGAAAGATTAAAGAAATAAGGAGCTTCACCGTAACCGGCTTTTGTTGAAAAGCCGAATATGATCTCCGGATACTGATTGAACAAATGTGACTTTAAGATTATCATCAATATAATTATTAAACTGCAAGGTTTCAGGCGCGGGACCTGAAATTCTTAATCCATCATTAATACTTTTTCAATTTTCCCGAATGCCCAGTCAATTTCATCCTTCTTTATAACCAGCGGCGGAGCAAATCGGATAACATTGTCGTGTGTCTCCTTGCAGAGTATGCCTTCCTTCATCAGACGTTCGCAAAAACGGCGGGCGCCTTTTGCCTCCGGATATAATTCCACCCCGATGAACAATCCCTTTCCTCTTATTTCCCTGATATGCTTCGAATTTATAGTCTTTAATTTATCTATAAAATATTTTCCCATTTTATATGAATTATCTATAAGGTTTTCCTCAACAAGCACTTTCAGGCTTTCCCTTGCAACCGCTGCACCAAGTGGATTGCCGCCGAAGGTTGAGCCATGATCGCCGGGATTAAAAACTCCGAGTACTTCTTTATCGGATAAAACAGCAGAAACAGGATAACATCCCCCGGAAAGGGCTTTCCCGATTATTACCATATCCGGTTTAATGTTTTCATACTGATAAGCAAAAAGCTTTCCGCTCCTGCCGAGTCCGGATTGTATTTCATCAGCCACAAAAAGCACATTGTGCTTCCTGCATAAATCATATGCCTTTTTAAGATAACCTTCAGGCGGAACCACAACGCCGCCTTCGCCCTGTATTGGCTCCACGAGAAAAGCGACCGTATTTTTATTTATTGCTTTTTCAAGGGCCTCGATGTCGCCATACCCTACAACTTTAAATCCCGCTGTAAAGGGACCAAAACCATCCCTGTACTGCTCCTCGGTTGAAAAACTTACGATAGTTATAGTTCTTCCCGCAAAATTATTTTTGCAGGTTATTATCTCCGCAGAATTCTCATCAACACCTTTAACTTTATAACCCCATTTCCTGGCCGCCTTTAAGGCTGTTTCAACAGCCTCTGCACCGGAATTCATGGGAAGCATCATCTGGTATCCTGTGAGCTCGCACAGCTCCTTATACAACAGCGGAAGCTGGTTATTTCTGAAAGCTCGGGAAGTTAATGTAACAAGCTCCGCCTGTTTTTTAAGACTGCTTACAATTCTGGGATGACAATGCCCCTGGTTTACTGCAGAATAGGCTGCAAGACAATCGAGATACTTATTACCATCAACATCATATACCCAAACTCCTTCTGCTTTTTCAATAACAACATCCAGCGGATGATAATTATGAGCGCCGTACTTTTCTTCAAGTGCAATATAATCGTTTGTATTCATTAAATTTTTCCTTTATTAATTGGGACACAAATTTAGGCATAATTACCTCAGTTTTCCATAAAATTAACTAAAACCAGGGGGTAAAAATATTCCTTACCGGTTATCACCAGCCGTGGACTGATTGGGGGTTTCCTCCGGCATTAACCCGTCCTTCTCTCGGCATACCTCCGTGTCTGACAGCCAAATCAGGCTGTCTGTTCCGAAAGATAGCCTTAAAAATACCGTTTCACAGTACATGGAATACCCCAATTTTATCAATAATCAACACTTTGGAACAAAAATTATAATTCAGTTAATTGTTTAGGGGAGGATTTAAAAAAAGAAACCCAATGATCGGGCAATCATTGGGTTAGACTCGTTGACATCAAAGCCCAGGGTGAGGCGTTGAAAGAGTCTTTTTTTTGTGTAACTCGTTATCATCAAAACCCGGGGTAAGGTTTTGAAAGAGTATGGATTAAGATAAAAAGTCATTTAATATAAATCAACATAAATTTTTTAAAAAAGCAGAAAAATTATAATTTTACTGGTGAAATAACCGATTATTAATTAAAATTAATCAACTGCCATGAAAAGCAAGAACGGAATCCTGGAAAATTTAATCTCAAAACTGGAGCTGATAAAGGAAAATGCATCCAAATTTGAGAACAGATTTGCAGAAGAAGTGCATCTTGTAAATCCGGAATTGCGTAAGAGCGCGATAAATCTGCTTCACTATATTGCCTTGAGAAAAACAAATATAGGCGATCTTCAGAAAAATCTGGGAGAATTAGGGGTAAGCCGTCTCGCTAAAACCGAGAGCCACGTCCTGTCCGGGATCAATTCTGTACTTTCAATTCTCAATCTGTTGCTTGGAAACGAAAAAAAATCCGATGGCGATTATGTTTCTTTGCGGGAGGGCGATTTACTGCTTGAAAAAAATTCGGAAGCTCTTTTGGGAAAAGCCCCGGCAAACAGGCGGGTAAGAATTATGGTTACTCTTCCTGATGAAGCTGCAGATGATTATACAATGATTAAAGAATTAATGGTTTCCGGAATGGACTGCGCCAGGATAAACTGCGCCCACGGAAATCCTGACTTATGGTCCCGTACAATTGCAAATATTAAAAATGGAAATAAGGAACTTAAAAAAAATTGTCTTATCAATATGGATCTCGGCGGACCAAAATTAAGAACCGGAAGTATGACCCCGGGACCGCAGGTACTGCATATCCAGCCCGAAAGGGATGAACTTGGTAAAATTGTTAATCCTGCTTCGCTTATGCTTGTACCGGAAAGCGAAGAGAATTTTCTGTCGGATATCCCCCATCTGATTTTTCCGGATAATTTTATCAGGCCCTTAAAAAAAGGTGATAAGCTGTTTTTTAAAGATACCCGAGGAAAACAAATAACTTTGAAAATTACCGGCCGGGATGGCAGGTTTGTTTCTGCCAGATGCAGTGAGTCCGCCTATATTCAGACCGGGATGAAGGTAAGCAGGACCGGGAAAAAATCTGCCTCTGTCGAAGCAGGATATATAAATCCTGTTGAAGGGAAAATCAGATTAAAAAAAGGAGACCGGCTGATCCTTCACAGTGATAACCGGCCTGGAGAAGCTGCTCAGTTGGATGAAGATTGCAACATAACAGCTCCCGCTCATATATCCTGCACCCTGCCCGAAGTATTTGAAGATATAAGAGCAGGCGAACCCATTCTTCTCGATGACGGCAAGATTGAAGGTGTTATCAAATCTGTATCAGTCGATATGATTGAGATTGAGATAACCTATGCAAAAGATTCCGGCAGCACACTCCGCGCCGATAAGGGAATTAATCTTCCTGGGAGCAGGCTTCGCATAAAGGGACTGACCCTTAAAGATAAAGAGGATCTGAAATTCATTATCGCTAATGCGGACATAGTAAGCCTTTCTTTCGTAAATACCTCGCGGGATGTGCTTGATCTCTACGACGAACTGAAAAAACTAAACGCATCGACCGGGGTAATTCTTAAGATAGAAACCCAGCGCGCTTTTGATAATCTTCCCGATATCTTGTTAGCTGGCATGCGCCATTTCCCGGTGGGAATTATGATTGCCCGCGGGGATCTCGCAGTTGAATGCGGATGGAAGCATCTGGCTGAAATACAGGAAGAAATTCTTCTGCTTTGCGAAGCATCGCATATACCGAATATTTGGGCCACGCAGGTTCTTGAATCGCTTGCAAAAAAAGGCAGGCCTTCCAGAGCAGAAATTACTGATGCTGCAATGTCCCAGCGGGCGGAATGCGTTATGCTTAACAAAGGCCCCCATATATTTGATGCGATCAGTCTTCTTGATAATATCTTAACCGGCATGCAGGGCTATCAGCAGAAGAAAAAACCTGTGCTGCCGTCACTTAAGGTACCGCATCTGTTTGAACTCTGATTTATTAAGGATGAACGAAGAATTTTTCGACATAGTATCATCCTATTATGATGATATGATCGGTTTTGAAGCCGCATTGGACAGAAGGACTGAAGCCCTACGGAATATTATTAGTCCTGATTATAAAAATGCTGCCGATTTCGGATGCGGTACGGGGCTTGATTCCATTTCACTAAACAGGCTTGGACTAAAGGTAAGTGCTTTCGATATTTCGCCCGGAATGATTGCGGAAGCTGAACTGAATGCCAGAAAATATGCCCCGGAAATCAGATTTCACAATATTTCAGTAACCGCTGTGCCCGAATCATTTTATAATTCATTTGATGTCGCGGTTTCGCTCGGCAATACAATATCCAATATTCCATTTACAGAAATATCAGCGGCTGTGAATAAACTTTATGCTGTATTAAAAAGCGGCGGTCGGCTTGTAATTCAGGTGCTGAATTACAGCGCTCTCAGGGAAAAAAATGAAAGAATTCTGAATATTACACATAAGGATGATACATATTTTATCCGGTTCTATGATTTCCTGGAGAATCATATAAACTTTAATATTCTGAAATTCAATTCCGGCAACAGCAGCAAAAGGAGTCTGGTAACCACACCTCTCTACCCTTACACGCAGGAAAGGCTGATCACTCTTCTGCTGACAAATAATTTCAGGAACGTTGCCAGTTGCGGAAGTTTAGCCATGGAAGCATTCGATAAAAAAACTTCAAGAGACCTTGTTTTAAGTGCTTATAAGTAAAAAGAATTCATTTATCTTGATAAATCAGAAACCTATAGTTAGCTTGATGCAGGGAAATTTGTAAGATTAGCCAGCGGCACCATGTTAAGGCTGCACGGATCATGATAATAACTAATTAAGGAAATTAATGAAGAAGATTATTTATTTTATATTGACGGTAACTATTCCTTTTAATTATCTCCTGGCATGGGGCAATGAAGGACATATGCTTATAGCCAGGAAAGCCGTGGATTTTCTGCCTGAAGAAATGGCATACTTTAAACAATGGGCTTCCTATATAGAAATACACAGCGTCGATCCCGACAACAGGAAAAGCAGCGATAAATCCGAGGGACACAAACACTATATAGATATTGATTTTTACAAGGAATTCAACAGGGGTGAAATGATCTATAACCTCGAAGAACTTAAAAAGGCATACAACGACAGCATTGTGAACGAGATGGGGGTTCTTCCCTGGGCAACTGCCGAAACATATAAAAATCTGGTCCTGGCATTTAAAGAAAAAAACAGGGACAAGTTTCTGATATACGCTTCCGATCTTGCTCATTATGTCGCAGACGGGCACCAGCCCATGCATTCGGTTATTAATTACGACGGACAGATGACCAGCCAGAAAGGACTCCATTCAAGGTACGAAATTCATATGGTGAATAAATATCTGGAAGAGCTGGACAAATCGTTTTATTCACAGGAGCCTTATTATGTTAGCGACCCGCTGAGCTTTGTATTTTATTATATCACCAATTCAAATCTTCTATCGTGCATTGTATTTGACGCGGATAACCTGGCTTTCAGTGAAACCGGATTAAGAGAAACTGATGATTATTACAGGATACTATGGTTCAGGACCAGATATATCACGGTCCTTCAGGTTAACAGTGCTGCAAATGATCTGGCTTCTATGATCTACTCGGCGTGGCTCGACGCAGGAAAACCGAATTTAAAAGATCTTTAATGAGAAGCGGTTGGTTACTGTTAAATAAAAAAAGTTTTAAGAATAAATTAATTATATATTGCAGTCTGCCGTGCGGTTATCTGAGAAACAATCTGATGCGGGATAAAATTACGGCGGCAGCGCCTGCAACATTAAGTGATTCGGCATTTCCGTAACGCGGTATGGTAACCGAATGATCCGCAGCTTCTTTAACCTGTAAGGATGAGCCATTTGCTTCATTTGAAAACACAATAAGCAGTTTATCGGTCCACTTAAAATCATTTATACTCTCCCCCGTCATTCCGGTTGACACTATTCTGAATCCCGAATCTTTTACCGCATGAGAAATATCTGAAATATCCGTCTCCGGGTATAAATTTACATTAAACAATGAACCGGCAGTTGATCTCACAGTTTTGGGATTATACACATCTGCGGAATTTTTGCTCAGCACAATATCATTAAAACCGAACCAATCGCAGGTTCTGATAATTGTTCCCGCGTTTCCGGGATCCGATATTTCATCAAGATAAATAACCGGTTTATTCAGATGCCTGAAATCGGGTTTCTTTAATTCCGGAATCTCAAAAACTGCCATTACACCCTGTGGGTGCATCGAATCGGCTATTTTATTCAGTTCATTTTCACTAACAATCCAGCTTCTTAGATTCAGCTGATCTGCCAGGTTCCTGATATCCCGGTTTTCATTTATGAAGTTCTCAGTAAAAAGAATTAGGCTGCATCTGTATCTGCTGTTCAGTCCTTCCTTAATGCAGTTAATACCCTCGGCTATAAATTTCTTCTCCTCATTCCTGAACTTTTTAAGATTCAGGGACCTCAGGTATTTCAGTTCATTCTTTGATATCATATCAGTGGATTATAATTATGATCTGATTCTCCTTCGCCAAGAATTTTAAGATAATCCCAGCTGTAAATGCCGGTACTGTGACCATCCTGCCATTTGATCTGAACCGCATAACCACCGACAAGCTGGAGATCGGCAACCTCATACATGCCGGCATTTTTTACCGTAATTGAGGGAGGCCGGAGAGTCTTGAATAATATTGTTTCCCCTTTGCAGGTTGCACAGGGGCATTCATCCCTCAGAAGTTTGAGTGAGATCAGCGATTCCGATTCATCATCCCATTTAATAAAAAGCTCGTTTTTATCGATTATTTCAAGTTTTCTTGGTTTCATTCCTAATTATAAATTAAATACGCTTGATAAAATAATGAAAAATTTGGTTATTCGACTTACATAAAAGCAACTTATATCTTAATTTTGAAGTGTTTATCAGAATCACATTTGGAATTATGGATTATTTTCTACTGAGAATCATTCTTGTTTTCATTCTGATTTTTTTAGCAGGATTTTTATCGGCGGCCGAAATTGCAATAGCCACATTCGGTCAGAATAAAATCGAGGAGCTGAAGGAAAAGAATGATGAAACTGCAACTGCATTTGAGAAAATACAGAAAAAGTCGGATTCATTTTTCGGAACAATACAAATTGGCTATATCCTGCTGATAGCCGCTTCAGCGATTATTGCATTTAACCTTAGCTTTCAGGTCCTTACTGCTATTTTTTCAGGTTCCGGAACGGTTATTTTATCGGTTTATGCAATGGAGATTGCAATTTTAATCTCTCTTCTGGCGGTTACTTTTCTCATTATCATATTCGGAAACCTCATTCCGAAATCGCTTGGATTCAAGTATGCGGTGGCAATAGGAAAATCATCGGTAAAGCCCTTGCTGGTTATTACAAGAATTTTTGAGTTCCCTGCAAAATGGGTTACATGGTTCAGCAATATTATTCTGAGGCCGTTCAATGAAAGAACAAGCTTTTCGCAGACACGTTTTTCCGAGGATGAAATAAGAATAATCATATCCGAAGGCGTTAAGTCAGGTGCTTTGAATGAAACGGAGCAGGAAATAATCGAGAATGTTTTCGAATTCAATGATCTGCGTGCATACGAAGTAATGATTCCAAGAACGGATATGGTAGCACTTGGAATAGTTGAAGAATTGAAAGAAATAACCGAAGAAGTGATAAAATCAGCACATTCGCTCATCCCGGTTTACGAAGATAATATAGATAATATAATAGGTGTTCTGCATACAAAGGATTTCATGAGGATGCTTATAGAGGAGAAGCCTGTGAAACTGAGGGGGCTGATCCGTCCCGCATACTTTGTACCGGAGTCTAAACTAATATCTGAAATACTTAAGGAGATGCAGAAACGGGGAGAGCGCTTAGCCATAGTAATGGATGAGTACGGCGGTACGGAAGGTGTTATTACAATGGAGGATATAATAGAAGAAATCGTCGGAAAATTTACAGACAATAATGACACAGCGATAAAAGATTTCAGCAGGCTCCCGGACGGCAAGTTTTATGTGCTGGGTTCGTTGATGATCGATGATTTTAATGACATTTTCAACCATAACCTCCCGGTTTCAGAGGAATATAATACAGTATCCGGATTTATTGCATACAGCACCGGGCGTATTCTTAACACCGGTGAAACTTTTGAATTCGAGGGAGTAATTTTCGAGCTTATTAAGAAGCTTCGTCAGAAGATGGTTCAATTCAGGGTCTATTCAAAAGATGGAAAATTTGACGAAAGCATTAGTGAATAACCATTGAATATTTAACTAAATCACTTTAAAAATAATACCGGAAAGATTATGAAATGTGAAAAGTGCGGTCAGATGTATCCATCCATCTACTATTTCAAAACAGATACAATTTGCCTGGATTGTTATTCAAAGATGACTCCCGAAGAACAGCAGGCGGCGCAGTACAGGCAGTTAATGAAACATCCTTTAACTTCAACAACATTTACTATTGAAGGATTCAGAGTAACAAAGCAGCTTGGTGTGGTACGGGGAATAACTGTAAGATCCCGTTCAATTTTCGGAACCATTGGCGCGGGCATACAAACCATTTTTGGCGGAAATATCTCACTGTTCACGGAACTATGCGAGAAGTCACGTTCTGAAGCATTTGACATGATGGTTGATCATGCGGAACAAGTAGGTGCAAATGCAGTTATCGGAGTGNNTAAGCTGGTGTAGCTCAGCTGGTAGAGCAGCGCACTTGTAATGCGCGGGTCGGCGGTTCGATTCCGTTCACCAGCTCCGGGTAAAAGCCTGAAGTAAAACTTCAGGCTTTTTTTTTTGTAACTAATTAAAATCTCTTCTATATTATCAGCATCAATTTACAAACCTTTGTTAATTAAGGATGGTATGATTGTAAACGACTCATGTATTTTCGCAATTGATTTGCATAATAAATATGTGAGTGAAAGTAATATCCTTTGTAATCATTTTCCACTACAGTTTCTTATAAAGTCGCAGGTATTCTCCTGGTTTTCTATTAATTCTGAAACAACAAAGTTAAATTTAGGATCTAACTGTAAATAAATCGGAGGATATCATGAAGAAAATTTTAATACTTTGTGTTCTGTTCAGTTCTTTGCTTCTTTCTCAGGTACCGCACAAATTAAGTTATCAGGGAATTCTGACTGATCAGAATGGTACCATTGTTCCCGATAACAACTATTTAATAACATTTAAACTTTACGATACGCTTTCAGGTGGCACAGCGCTATGGGAAGATCTTATTGTAGTGCCTGTATCGAGAGGTTTATTCAATGTAATATTAGGACAAAATACCCCCTTAACTTTGTCTTTTAATGACCAATACTATCTTGGCATTACAATGAGCGGGGGAAGTGAACTGGAACCCAGAATCCAGCTTACTTCTTCAGCATACAGCCTGATGGCAACTGACATCATCAACGACGCGATAAGTACCTCAAAGATTCAGAACGGTGCAATTACGCAGTCAAAACTTGCCCCTGGATTAAGCATTCCGCCTGGCGGATCGGCTGGTGGTGATCTGTCAGGATCATACCCCAATCCGGGAGTAAGTAAAATCCAGGGTCGCACTGTATCAGCGTCAGCACCAAGTTCGGGACAGGTATTATCGTGGAACGGAACTCAATGGACACCCTCTACTCCAAGCTCCGGAATGGGCGGCAGCGGTACAGCAAACTACATTCCGTTGTTCACTTCTTCGAATG
Organism: Ignavibacteriales bacterium UBA6490; assembly: GCA_002435365.1. Taxonomy (GTDB): domain Bacteria; phylum Bacteroidota; class Ignavibacteria; order Ignavibacteriales; family Ignavibacteriaceae; genus UBA6490. The sequence goes on along the minus strand of DJMM01000112.1, from coordinate 7,069 downwards.
TCCTGGGCAATTCCATACTTATGCAGAACGGGTTCGGACTTGGCGTGGGAACTACTTCACCTAATTATATAATTGATGGCGGTTCAACATCAGATAATTTTAATTACATCAGAGTTACTGCCTCTACCAACTCCGGACTTCTCTTCGGTGGAGCGGATTTTGCCTATAACGGAGCACTAATATATAACCATACCGGCGGTTCTCTTGGATTTTATACAAGATCTACCAGCTGGGGTCAGAGAATGACGCTTGTAAAGGAAGGTATGCTTGGAATCGGCATAACCGAACCGTTAGCCAAAATCCATGCAAAAACTACCGGGCGTTATGCAGGCTATTTTGAATCGGATAGTTTATCGGGTTTAACCAATGTAACGAGAATGCTTTTTTCCGGAACAGGAAATTATGATGCGAGAGGCGTCTTCTCTGAATCAGCACCTGCTGAAGGTTTTGGATATGGCGGACACTTTATCGGTGGCTACAGAGGGGTCTACGGATACACCAGCAGCGGAGCCTACACCGGGGGTACAATAGGTGTGTACGGTTATGCCTATGGCACTGCCGGTACCAGGTACGGAGTATATGGTTATGCGGGGGGCGGTACTACCAATTATGCTGTATACGCCTCGGGTAATCTTGCATATACAGGAAGTCTTATAAATTTATCCGATGCCAAATTTAAACAGAACGTATCGCCGATAACCAATGCGGTTCAGAAAATTTCACAGCTTGAACCGAAATCATATAGTTATACAACCGATCCCAGGTATGCCCATATGAATCTCCCGAAAGGAATTCATTATGGATTGATTGCCCAGGAACTGGAGAAAGTATTCCCTGAAATGGTAGTAGACGGAGTGAATCTTTCAGCAGAGGAAACTGAAGGTAACAGAGGCGGTGAGGAGATAAGATACAAAGGCATCACTTCGATTGAGCTGATACCGGTTCTGATCCAGGCAGTTAAGGAACAACAGCAGGAAATCGAAAAGCTTAAGAGTGAAATTGAACGGCTGAAGAAATAAGCAAGGAGGTTTATCATGAAAAAAATATTATTTTTCCTGCTGCCTGCTGTATTTCTGGTTTGCTGCAATTCCGAGTTATATAGCCAGTTTAAAATTGACCGCATTGTTTCCGGGAACGGAGGCGGTGTTTCTTCCGGCACTAATTTTATTATATCCGGTACTGGCGGACAGACAATGGCAGGCAGAGTGCAGTCTGCATCTTTCATTGCGAGCGGCGGTTTCTGGTATACCTACTCGGCTCTGACCGGCGTAAACGACCAGGAAATGTTGCCAGATAAGTTCATGCTGTACCAGAACTATCCCAATCCCTTTAATCCGGTTACCAGGATCAAATACCAGATCCCGGAGGAAGCTGTAGTCTCACTGCGGATCTATAACATAATAGGTGAAGAGATTGCAGTACTGGTGAACAGCACCCAGCCTGCCGGGAACTATACAGTTGAATGGAATGCAGCCGGATTCCCCAGCGGTTTTTATATATACAGAATTGAAGCCGGAAAGGATGTTTCGGTGAAAAAACTGATACTTCTGAAATAGCAGCAGCTGCATGCAGATAAAAACCCCATAAATTCTTATGGGGTTTTTATTTAATCCCCCATTATCCCCGCCTATATAAATAAAAATCCCGCTTAACAGTATAGCTGTTGACTCTGTATTTATATTTATCGTATATTTACGATATACATTTATAAGAATAATATTATGGCTTATACAAAAAAAGAAAAATTTGCCCGCGAAGAAGTCTGGCTCTCAGATATTGCTAAAGCTCTGTCTCATCCGGCCAGAATTAAAATTCTAAAAATCCTGACAGATATGGATTCCTGCATGGTAGGCAGCCTTGTTGATCAGATGCCCCTGGCACAGGCAACGGTTTCCCAGCATCTTAAGGAACTTAAAAGGGTCGGGCTTATATCCGGGGAAATCGACGGACCAAAAGTCTGTTACTGCGTTAATATCAGAACTCTGGCCAAAGCCAAGTTTGCTTTAGATAAACTATTTATTAAAATCGGCTGCTGCTGATAAGGAGAATAAAAAATGAATACACCTGATGAAATAAAAAAAACAGTTAAAGATAAATATGCAAAAATTGCAGAGGGTTCCTCAAATCAGTCATGCTGCGGCACTTCAAGCTGCAGTACTGATTCTGAGGTTTTTAATATAGTGCTCGATGATTATAAAAATCTCGACGGCTATCTGCCCGATGCCGACCTTGGACTGGGGTGCGGACTCCCCACTGAATTCGCCGGAATTGAAAAGGGGGATACTGTAATCGATCTCGGTTCAGGTGCCGGCAACGATGTGTTTGTAGCCCGTATTGAAACCGGTGAGGAAGGTAAAGTTATCGGTATCGATATGACTGCGGAAATGATAGAAAAGGCTGAAAAAAATAAAGCGAAGAGCGGATTTACAAATGTCGAATTCAAACTGGGTGAACTGGAAAATATTCCGGTAGAGGATAATACTGCTGATGTGGTGATCAGCAACTGCGTACTCAATCTGGTACCGGATAAAAAAAGAGCATTCAGCGAAATGTACAGAATAATAAAACCCGGCGGCCATTTCTGTGTCTCGGATATTGTCATCCATGGGGAAATAACAGAAGAACTCAGAGAATCGGCAGCACTGTATGCAGGCTGCATCTCGGGCGCCCTGAAAGAAGAAGAATACCTGGCAGATATAGCCGAAGCCGGATTTACTAATGTTGAGATTAAAAAATCAAAGCAGATCTTTCTTCCCGCATCAATGCTCAGTAAATATCTTTCGGCGGCAGGAATAAAAGACTATTATGAAAATATGAAGGGTGTTTACAGTATTACCGTAACCGGTGTAAAATAAATTTAAGCTTCCCTGCAGGATTATCAGCCTGCAGGGAAACCTGAAATTTAATAAAAAAACGCAGTTTTCAAATCGATTACATACGCTCGGGTGCGTTTACACCAAGCAAAGCCAGACCATTTTTAATAACAATTCTTACCGCCAGAATCAAGGCTAGTCTTGCTTCGGCTAATTTCTTCTCGGTTCCTATTATCCTCCTGAACCTGTAGAACTTATGAAATGCGGCGGCCAGTTCTTCAAGATATGCACACAGTGTGTGAGGTTCAAAATTTTCAGCACTCTTCATTATTGTCTTTTCGAAAGCGTGCATTTTTCTGAGAAGATCAAGCTCTTCAGGCGTCTCCAGAAGGTTCAGATCATCGACTGACGGCAGGAGCTTTTCTTCTTCTGTCATCTTTTCGATGGAACAAATGCGTGCGTGCGCATACTGCAGGTAAAATACCGGATTCTCATCCGACTGCTTCCTGGCCAGATCAAGATCAAAATTCATGTGGGAGTTACGGTCACGCATATTGAAAAAATATCTCACCACATCGGTGCCTACATCGTCAATCAGCTGATCGATTGTAATGTAGTTTGCCTTACGGGTGGACATCTTAACCACTTCCCCTTTTTCGATAATAGTAACAAACTGATGAATAAGCACGGTTACTTTTGAATCATCGTACCCCAGCGACCTTATTCCGGCAAGTACATCCGGATAGGTGTCCGCATGATCCGAACCGAAAATATCAATCAGAAGGTCGTAGCCTCTCTTAAATTTGGTGATATGATAGGCAATGTCCGGAAGCCTGTACGTCGGTTCTCCGGTGGATTTTACTATTACCTTATCCTGATCCCCGCCCATCGAACTTAATTTAAACCATACCGCCCCCTCCTTTTCATAACTGAGACCGAGCTTCTTCAATTCTTCCAATATCTGATCAATGGATTTATTATCATAAAGATCCTTTTCATTGAAATAGATATTATGATGTATCCCCATCCTCAGAAGTGTGCCTTTGATATCCTCGAAAATCTCTTTTTCTGCAGCAGATTTAAACACTCCTTCCGGATCCTCATTCTCCAGCTTATTTCCATACTGTGCAACAAGTTTGGAAGCTATCTCTTTTATATATTCTCCCTGGTAATAATCATCCGGAAAATCAGTTTCCTTTCCTAATATCCCGAGATACCTTTTTTTAACTGAATCACCGAGTACTCTCATCTGCCTGCCGGCGTTATTGAAATAATACTCCCGGTCAACTTCATATCCCGTCCACTCAAGAAAATTTGCAGCAGTATCCCCCAGTACTGCATTTCTTCCGTGACCAACTGTAAGCGGGCCGGTAGGATTAGCGGAGACGAACTCGACATTCGCCCTTTTCCCTTTATTCATGTCTGACCTGCCGAATTTTCCCTTTTGATCAAGCACCTCTTTAATGATCAGCGGCAGAAAGGTTTTGTTAAAAAAGAAGTTTATAAAGCCCGGTCCGGCAATTTCAACTTTATCAATAATTTCCTGATCAGGTTCAAGATTGCCTATTATTTCATCAGCAATTTCGCGAGGCTTCCTTTTCAGGGAACGCGAAAGAAGCATTGCTATATTTGTTGAAAGATCACCGTGGGCGCCCTGTGCGGGAACGTTGAATACCAGTTCGGCATTATTAATATAAGGGAGTTTCTGCGATAACCTGCTGAAAAGGCTGAATAAATATTTTTCCAATGTGTAACCGGGGTCCTTACTTTTGATTTTTCTTCTGTTTCGTTTTAGACTGCTTTTCTTTTTTTTCAGCTTTATCCACAGCTTCCAGAACAGGAGCATCCCCCCATAAACGCTCAAGGTTGTAAAATTCCCTTACTGATTTCCTGAAGACGTGCACAACCACGTCCACATAATCAAGAAGAACCCAGTTGAGACCTTTATATCCTTCCTTGTGCCATGCCCTTATGCCTTCTTCATGAAGACGGTTATCAATTTCATCAGCAATTGCTTTTACCTGAACATCTGAATCAGCAGAGCAGATTATAAAATAATCCGATATAGGTGTAAGTTCCCTGAGATCAAGAATCTTTATATCCGAACCTTTCTTGCTGAATATCAGGTCTGCAATTCTTTCGGTTAAGTTTAATGAGTCCAATGAGCTCCTTATTTTAACGGTTTTAAATTATTATAATCACGACCGATGACAAGCGATACATCCAGAAAATACTCATCGCTGATCTGCTGAACGATATACTTTCTGTCTATTCCAAGTGCATCAGCTACCTTTTCAGCGTTTGCAGTATTCCCGGTGCGGTCGATTACGAATGAATTATTTATGTCGTATGATCTGTAATTACCCAGCGTAACCACATCGAAGTTGTGTTCCCGGAGATACTCTGAAAATTTATCTGCAATACCTGCCGCACCGCAACCGTTCATTACCTCCAGCTGCACAATATCGGCAGCCTTATTAATATCCTGCTTTCCGGCAGTTTGTGTAGTCAACTTTAAATAAATGGAATAGGATAAAATCAGGATAATACTTCCGAGCAGTATTATGAAGATAGTGAAAACTATATTTGCAGGAGATATTTTTTTCTTGCTGGTCTGTTTATTATTAACTGGCTTATTCACCTTTTGTCTGAGTTGTTAACTATTAAAATCCCCCGAACGGATCCCTGCCGTAATAATCGTAAAAACTGTTGTACCCGTTATAATACCCGGGATAATATGCAGGAATGTTCCTGTATTGAATATTTATCTGAAAATCTTTCCAGGGACGGTAATTAATCGCTGCACGGCTAAGATAAATACCGGTCAGACTGTTCTGAAAATCCTTGCCGAAACTGCTGTATGGTGAGTGCATAATGCTTACATCCGCTTCAACATTTAAATCCTTATTAAACCGGTAAAGCATTGAATTTGTATAGATACCCATGGCAAGCCCGTTATTCCCGAAACTCGAATAGGAGAGACTGTAACTATGCCGCATGCTGAAATTTTCAGGATTAAGTAAGCCGAATAAGGATGAACCGGAATGATTAACAATTCCGTCCCTTACCGAGGCATCAGGAAAACCATTATCTCTGTACTGAGCCGAAACAGCTGCAGTCAAAAAACACGCAATTAACAGTATTTTCTTCATTATTTTACCGTAATTATTACTTTATTTTAACTAAAGTTATATACAAAATCAATGAACTAAAAGTTTCTTAAAGCACCTGGGATATTTTGTTCTGCTTATCCACCAGAATAATCCTCGGTTTGTGCTTCTTTGCTTCCTCATCGCTCATCTGCGAATATGTAATGATTATAATTTCATCACCAACTGCACCAAGACGGGCTGCCGGACCATTAAGACAAATAATTCCGCTTCCGGCCTCACCCTCCAAAGTGTATGTCTCCAGCCTGGCACCGTTATTAATGTTCACAATCTGTACTTTTTCAAAGGGAAGGATACCAGCTTCGTCAAGGAGATCCTTGTCAACAGTTATGCTCCCTTCGTAATAAAGTTCAGCCATTGTAACGGTTGCTCTGTGGATCTTAGATTTAAACATCTCCCGGTTCATTTAATCTTCGTTTCTTTATTAAAAATTATCAGATAAATATACATCATTTTGATTTATAGTTTCAAGGCTAAGCGTTTAATCCGTTACATTGGCAATCATTTCTATTTCGACGGATGCATTACGCGGAAGTTCACTTACACCTACCGCACTGCGCACATGCTTCCCGTTTTCACCGAAAAGCTTCACAATAAGCTCAGAGGCACCGTTCGCTATTTCGGGCTGATTTGTAAATCCGGGAGCGCTGTTTACGTAAACCGTGAGTTTAACAATTCTTTTTACCGAATCGAGACTTCCTGCAACATCCTTAATAATACTTAAACAGTTTAATACGCATAGCTCGGCAGCTTTTTTCCCGTCCGCTTCGCTGATTTCCGAACCTACTTTTCCTTTATATTTCAGTTCACCATTAATCATCGGCAGCTGTCCTGCAGTAAGGACAAGATTATTTACCCTGGTTCCTGCNNAAGTTAATGATCGGAAATAAATTTGATGATTTCGTTGGCATTGTCAAGAAACTAAGGGTTGAGTGCCCATGGGACCGCGAACAGACTCATGATTCAATAAAAGCCAATACAATCGAAGAAGCCTATGAAGTAGTGGATGCAATCGATAACAAAAATTATGATGATCTTAAAAAGGAACTGGGGGATCTGCTTCTCCACGTGGTTTTTCATACCGAA